>NZ_JBKOTX010000110.1:0-19590 GCF_047086965.1 Roseovarius halophilus (ex Wu et al. 2025)
TGATCGCGCCGATCGCCATGGAGGACGGCCTGCGCTTCGCCATCCGCGAAGGCGGCCGCACCGTCGGCGCCGGCGTCGTCGCCAAGATCATCGAGTGAGACACCCAAAGGGTTCGACGAGGAGGGCCGGACGCTCCGGCCTTCTTCCTATCAACGCCAACGCCGTGAAAGGCAACTGAAATGCAAAGCCAAAACATCCGCATCCGGCTGAAGGCTTTCGATTACCGCGTGCTGGATGCCAGCACCCAGGAAATCGTGAACACCGCCAAACGGACCGGTGCAGACGTGCGCGGGCCGATCCCGCTGCCGAACAAGATCGAGAAGTTCACGGTCCTTCGCGGCCCCCACGTGAACAAGAAATCGCGCGACCAGTTCGAGATCCGCACGCACAAGCGGCTTCTGGACATCGTCGACCCCACGCCGCAGACGGTGGACGCGCTCATGAAGCTCGACCTCGCCGCCGGCGTGGACGTGCAGATTTCGGTATAAGGAGGGCAAGGCATGTTGCGCTCTGGTGTGATCGCAAAGAAAGTCGGCATGACCCGGCTTTTCATGGACGATGGTCGGCAGGTGCCGGTGACCGTCCTGCAACTGGACAAGCTTCAGGTGGTGGCCCAGCGCACGCCCGAAACGCACGGCTATTCCGCCGTGCAGCTCGGCGCGGGCTCGGCCAGGCCCAAGCGTGTGAGCAAGGCGATGCGCGGGCATTTCTCGCTGGCCAAGGTGGAACCCAAGCGCAAGGTCGCCGAGTTCCGCGTTGCCCCCGAGAACATGATCGGCGTAGGCGAGGAAATCACCGCGAACCACTATTTCGAGGGGCAGTACGTTGACGTCTGCGGCACCTCGATCGGCAAGGGGTTCGCCGGCGGCATGAAGCGGCACAACTTCCGCGGGCTCGAAGCCACGCACGGCATTTCGATCGCGCACCGGTCGCACGGCTCTACGGGTCAGTGCCAAGACCCGGGCAAGGTGTTCAAGGGCAAGAAGATGGCCGGCCACATGGGCGCCGCGCGGGTGACCACGCAGAACCTGCAGGTGGTCAAGACCGATGCGGATCGCGGGCTGATCATGGTCAAGGGCGCCGTTCCCGGCGCCAAGGGCGGCTGGGTGACCGTCAAGGACGCGGTCAAGAAACCGGTTCCTGAAAACGCGATCCTGCCGGCGGCGCTGAAATCGGCCGCCGAGGAAGCCGCGCGCGCCGCCGAGGAGGCCGCCGCACAGGCCGCCGCCGAGGAAGAGGCCGAGGCCAAGCGTCTGGCCGAGGAGCAAGCCGCCGAGGAAGCCGCCGCGGAGGCCGAGGCGGAAACCGGGGCCGAGAAGAAGGACGGTGAGTGACATGAAACTCGACGTGATCAAACTGGACGGCGGCAAGGCCGGCTCGGTCGATCTGGGCGACGAGGTCTTCGGCCTCGAACCCCGCACCGACATCCTGCACCGCGTTGTCCGCTGGCAGCGCAACAAGGCGCAGGCCGGCACGCACAAGGTCAAGACCCGCTCGGAAACCAACTACTCCAAGAAGAAGATCTACCGCCAGAAGGGCACCGGTGGTGCCCGGCACGGCGACCGCAACGCGCCGATCTTCCGCAAGGGGGGGATCTACAAGGGGCCGACGCCGCGCAGCCACGCGCATGACCTGCCCAAGAAGTTCCGCAAGCTGGGCCTGCGCCACGCGCTGAGCGCCAAGGCGAAGGCCGGCGAGCTGGTGGTGATCGAGGACGCGGCGACCAGCGGCAAGACCAAGGAACTGGCCCAACAGGTCAAGGAACTGGGCTGGAAGCGCGCGCTGGTCATCGACGGGGCCGAGGTGAACCAGGATTTCGCCCGGGCCGCAGCCAATATCGACGGCCTGGACGTGTTGCCGAGCGTCGGCGCGAATGTCTATGACATCCTGAAACGTGACACGCTGGTGATCACGAAGGCGGGTGTCGAAGCACTGGAGGCTCGTTTGAAATGAGCGCGAAACCCGAACATTACGATGTGATCCGCAAGCCGGTGATCACCGAGAAGGCGACCATGGCCAGCGAAAGCGGCGCGGTCGTGTTCGAAGTGGCGAAGGACGCGGCCAAGCCGCAGATCAAGGAGGCCGTCGAAGCGCTCTTTGGCGTGAAGGTCAAGGCCGTGAACACGTCGATCACCAAGGGCAAGGTCAAGCGTTTCCGCGGTGTCAAAGGCCGCCGGAACGACGTGAAAAAGGCGTATGTGACGCTTGAGGACGGCAATACTATCGACGTGACCACGGGTCTGTGATAGCGAGCCGCGACTCATCTTTGGCCCCGGCTTTGCCCGGGGCCACGGATTTCGAACCGGGGACCCACGGGGCCTCATACACTCGGCCACCTTCGGGGGGCTATTACATAGGCGGGGCAGGGCCCTGCCGCTAGCAGACGGAAGACAGAAAGCATGGCACTCAAGTCGTACAAGCCGACGACGCCGGGCCAGCGCGGGCTGGTGCTGATCGACCGTTCGGAGCTTTGGAAAGGGCGTCCGGTCAAATCCCTCACCGAGGGTCTGACCAAGTCGGGCGGCCGGAACAACACCGGGCGGATCACCTCGCGTCGTCGCGGGGGCGGGGCGAAACGCCTCTATCGCGTCGTCGATTTCAAACGCAACAAGACTGACGTGGCGGCCACCGTGGAGCGGATCGAATACGACCCGAACCGGACCGCCTTCATCGCGTTGATCAAATACGATGACGGCGAACGCAGCTACATCCTTGCGCCGCAGCGCCTTGCCGAGGGCGACAAGATCCTGGCCGGTGACAAGGTCGACATCAAGCCGGGAAACAGCATGCCGTTCTCGGGCATGCCCATCGGCACGATCGTCCACAATATCGAGCTCAAGCCCGGCAAGGGCGGCCAGATCGCCCGGGCCGCGGGCGCATACGCGCAGTTCGTGGGCCGTGACGGCGGTTACGCCCAGGTCCGCCTGAATTCGGGCGAGCTGCGGATGGTACGGCAGGAATGCCGGGCAACCGTGGGCGCGGTGAGCAACCCCGACAATTCGAACCAGAACATCGGCAAGGCCGGTCGGTCGCGCCATCGGGGCGTCCGCCCCAATGTCCGTGGTGTGGTCATGAACCCGATCGACCACCCGCACGGTGGTGGCGAGGGCCGGACCTCGGGTGGGCGCCACCCGGTCACGCCATGGGGCAAGCCCACCAAGGGCAAGCGCACCCGCAACACCAACAAGGCGTCGCAGAAACTTATCCTGCGCTCGCGCCACGCACGGAAGAAGGGCCGCTAACACATGGCACGTTCTGTATGGAAAGGCCCCTTTGTCGATGCCTACGTCCTGAAAAAGGCCGAGGCAGCGCGCGAGTCGGGGCGCAACGAAGTCATCAAGATCTGGTCGCGCCGCTCGACGATCCTGCCCCAGTTCGTGGGTCTGACGTTTGGCGTCTATAACGGGCGCAAGCATGTGCCGGTGAATGTCAGCGAAGACATGATCGGCCAGAAGTTCGGCGAATATTCCCCGACCCGTACCTATTACGGGCACACGGCGGACAAAAAAGCGAAGCGGAGATAACAAGCCATGGGCAAGGAAAAGAACCCCCGCCGCGTGGCTGACAACGAAGCGATGGCCAAGCTGCGCATGCTTCGCACCAGCCCGCAGAAACTCAACCTGGTGGCGGCGATGATCCGGGGCAAGAAGGTCGACAAGGCGCTCAACGACCTGACCTTCAGCCAGAAACGGATCGCCGAGGACGTGAAGAAGTGCCTTCAGTCCGCGATCGCCAACGCCGAGAACAACCACAATCTGGATGTGGACGAGCTGATCGTGGCCGAAGCCTATGTTGGCAAGAACCTGGTCATGAAGCGCGGCCGTCCGCGGGCCCGGGGCCGGTTCGGCGCGCTGCGCAAGCCGTTCTCGGAGCTGACCATCAAGGTGCGTGAAATCGAGGAGCAAGCCTAATGGGTAACAAAGTCAATCCGATTGGCATGCGCCTGCAGGTGAACCGCACCTGGGACAGCCGCTGGTATGCCGACACCAAGGATTACGGTGATCTTCTGCTCGAGGATGTCGCGATCCGTGAATTCATCGAGACCGAGTGCAAGCAGGCCGGCGTCAGCCGCGTGATCATCGAGCGCCCGCACAAGAAGTGCCGGGTCACGATCCACACCGCGCGTCCCGGCGTCATCATCGGCAAGAAAGGCGCCGACATCGAGGTCCTGCGCAAGAAGCTGGCCAAGATGACCGACAGCGAGCTGCACCTGAACATCGTCGAGGTTCGCAAGCCCGAGCTTGATGCCGCGCTCGTGGCCGACAGCATCGCGCAGCAGCTCGAACGCCGCGTGAGCTTCCGCCGCGCCATGAAGCGTGCCGTGCAGAACGCGATGCGCATGGGGGCGTTGGGTATCCGTGTGAATGCCGGGGGTCGCCTTGGCGGTGCCGAGATCGCGCGTACCGAGCACTACCACGAGGGCAGCGTTCCGCTGCACACGCTGCGCGCCGATATCGATTATGCCCACAAGGAGGCGTCAACGCCCTACGGCATCATCGGTGTGAAGGTCTGGATCTTCAAAGGCGAGATCATGGAGCACGATCCGAGTGCCCGTGACCGCAAGGCCCAGGAGCTTCAGGATGGTCCCGCGCCCCGTGGCGCCGGCGGCCGCCGCTGAGGAGGGATAAGAGATGCTTCAACCAAAGCGCACAAAGTTCCGCAAGCAGCACAAGGGCCGCATCCACGGTGAGGCCAAGGGTGGTTCCGACCTGAACTTCGGGTCCTTCGGACTGAAGGCGGCACAGCCCGAGCGCATCACCGCCCGCCAGATCGAGGCGGCGCGCCGCGCCATGACCCGGCACATGAAACGTCAGGGCCGGGTCTGGATCCGGGTTTTCCCCGACGTGCCGGTCACGTCGAAACCCACCGAGGTCCGGATGGGCAAGGGCAAGGGGTCGGTCGATTTCTGGGCGGCCAAGGTCAAGCCCGGGCGTGTGATGTTCGAGATCGACGGCGTGTCCGACGCGGTGGCCAAGGAGGCGCTGCGCCTTGCCGCGATGAAACTGCCGATCAAGACACGGATCATCGCCCGCGAGGACTGGTGATCCTCGGGCAGCGTACCTGCCCCGAAAACAGCAAGGGCCGCCGCCACGGGGTGGCGGTCCACGAGCGGAGCGAAACTTTTCCTTGCCGTGACGGCGGCGCTCCCGTATAGAGCCGCAATTCGCGTGGCCCCGGCCCCCCGGGATTCGCGCGTTTGGCATTCATCCATCGGGTTTCGGGTTACCCTGTAGCAATGGGCAGGGGCTCACCGGTGTTGCGAGAAAGGACGTGGCTATGAACGCCCAAGAGTTGCGTGACAAGACGCCCGACCAGCTCCGCGAAGAGCTGGCAACCCTGAAGAAAGAGCAGTTCAACCTGCGCTTTCAGGCTGCCACCGGGCAGCTGGAGAACCCCGCGCGGATGAAACTCGTGCGTCGCGATTCAGCGCGCGTGATGACCATCCTCAACGAAAAGGCCGCCGCCGCGGCCGCAGACGCAGAATAAGGGGGCCTTGAGACATGCCTAAACGTATTCTTCAGGGCCGCGTGACAAGCGACGCGAACGACCAGACCGTCACCGTGCTGGTGGAACGCCGTTTCAAGCACCCGGTCATGCAGAAAACCGTGAAGCGGACCAAACGGTATCGCGCCCATGACGCGCAGAATGCCTACAAGGCCGGCGATTTCGTCCGCATCATCGAATGCGCGCCGAAATCCAAGACGAAACGCTGGGAGGTGCTGGAGGCGTAAGCTGACGCACCTTCCGGTTTGAGCGAAACCCTGGGGGCGAAACCCCAAAGGTCGGGAGAAACCAAATGATCCAGATGCAGACCAATCTGGATGTTGCTGACAATTCCGGGGCCCGGAAAGTTCAGTGCATCAAGGTCCTGGGTGGTTCCAAGCGCAAGTATGCGTCCGTTGGCGACATCATTGTCGTCTCGGTCAAGGAAGCCATCCCGCGCGGCCGCGTGAAGAAGGGCGACGTGCGCAAGGCCGTCGTCGTGCGCACCGCCAAGGAGGTTCGTCGCGAGGACGGAACCGCCATCCGCTTTGACCGCAACGCCGCCGTCATCCTGAACAACGCGGGCGATCCGATCGGCACGCGGATCTTCGGGCCGGTCGTTCGCGAATTGCGCGCCAAGAAATTCATGAAGATCATCTCGCTCGCCCCGGAGGTGCTGTAAGATGGCTGCCAAACTGAAAAAAGGTGACAAGGTCATCGTGCTGGCCGGCAAGGACAAGGGCCGCGAGGGCACGATTTCGAGCGTTGACCCGAAGGCCGGCAAGGCCGTTGTCGACGGGGTCAACATGGCCGTGCGCCACACCCGCCAGAGCCAGCAGAGCCAAGGCGGCCGCCTGCCCAAGGCGATGCCCGTTGACCTGAGCAACCTGGCGATCCTGGACAAGAACGGCAAGCCTACCCGTGTCGGCTTCAAGGTCGAAGACGGCAAGAAAGTGCGTTACGCCAAGACCACGGGGGACGTGATCGATGCTTGATTCCGCCAATTATGCCCCGCGCCTGCGCGAGCAGTATCGCGACAGGGTGCGTGCCGCGCTCAAGGAAGAGTTCGGCTACAAGAACGACATGCAGATCCCGCGGCTGGACAAGATCATCCTGAACATCGGCTGCGGCGCCGAGGCCGTGAAGGACTCCAAGAAGGCCAAGGCGGCGCAGGAAGACCTGAGCGCGATCGCGGGCCAGCACGCCGTCGTGACCAAGGCGAAGAACTCCATCGCCGGGTTCCGCGTTCGCGAGGGCATGCCGCTGGGTGCCAAGGTGACGCTGCGCGGCGATCGCATGTACGATTTCCTCGATCGCCTGATCACGGTCGCCATGCCACGCATCCGCGACTTCCGCGGCGTGTCGGGCAAGTCCTTCGACGGCCGCGGCAACTACGCCATGGGCGTCAAGGAACACATCGTCTTCCCTGAAATCAACTTCGACAAGGTCGACGAAGTCTGGGGGCTCGACATCATCATCGCAACCACGGCGCAGACCGACGCTGAAGCCAAGGCGCTGTTGAAGCATTTCAACATGCCCTTCAACAGCTAAGCCGGAGGATTTGAGATATGGCCAAGAAAGCAATGGTCCAACGCGAGAAGAAGCGTCAGCGCCTTGTCGCGAAATACGGCGCCAAGCGGGCTGCGCTGAAAGAGATCATCAACGATGAATCCAAGCCGATGGAGGAGCGTTTCCGCGCCTCGCTGAAGCTTGCCGAATTGCCGCGCAACAGTTCGCCGACGCGGTTGCACAACCGCTGCCAGCTCACGGGCCGGCCGCATGCGTATTACCGCAAGCTGAAAGTCAGCCGGATCGCGCTGCGCGACCTCGGTTCCAACGGCAAGGCCCCCGGCCTTGTGAAATCGAGCTGGTAAGGAGGGCTGCGATATGAACGATCCTATCGGTGATATGCTGGCCCGTATCCGCAACGCGGGAATGCGTGGCAAGTCGACCGTCACGATGCCGGCCTCCAAGCTGCGTGCCTGGGTGCTCGACGTGATGGCCGACGAGGGCTACATCCGTGGTTACGAGAAATCCACGGGCAAGAACGGGCATCCCGCGCTGGAAGTCAGCCTGAAATACTTCGAGGGCGCCCCCGCCATTCGCGAAATGAAGCGGGTCTCGCGGCCCGGTCGTCGCGTCTACATGGGCGTCAAGGACATTCCGTCGGTCCGCAAGGGCCTTGGCGTGTCGATTGTCTCCACCCCCAAAGGTGTGATGTCGGATGCAAATGCGCGCGCGGCCAATGTTGGCGGCGAAGTGCTTTGCACCGTATTCTAAGGAGGCCTTGCAGATGTCTCGTATCGGAAAACAACCCGTGGCATTGCCTGACGGCGTGACCGCGACACTGAGCGGCCAGACCATCGAGGTCAAGGGCCCGAAGCAGACCAAGTCATTCACCTTCACGGACGATGTCTCGATCGCCATCGAGGATGACCAGATCAAGGTGACCCCGCGCGGGCCGTCCAAACGGGCGCGTCAGCAATGGGGCATGAGCCGCACCATCATCGCCAACCTCGTGCACGGTTCGACGGAGCCGTTCAAGCAGGAGCTGGAGATCCAGGGTGTTGGCTACCGCGCGCAGGTTCAGGGCGACACGCTGAAGCTGAACCTCGGGCTGAGCCATGACGTGGATTTCCCGATCCCGGACGGTGTGACCGTGACCGCGGCCAAGCCCACCGAACTGGTGATCGAGGGGCACGACAAGCAGCTCGTCGGCCAAGTCGCAGCCAATATCCGCGACTGGCGGCGCCCGGAGCCCTACAAGGGCAAGGGCATCCGCTACAAGGGCGAGTACATCTTCCAGAAGGAAGGCAAGAAGAAGTAAGGGACGCGACAGATGGCAAACAGCAAAAGACAACTGTTCCTCAAACGCCGCCTGCGCGTTCGGAGCAAACTTCGCAAGGTCAATGCCGGGCAGCCGCGCCTTTCGGTGCATCGGTCGGGCAAGAACATCAGTGTTCAACTGATCGACGACGCGCAGGGCGTGACGCTGGCCGCGGCGTCGACGCTGGAAAAGGATCTCGGCTTCGTCGGCAAGAACACGGTCGAGGCCGCCACCAAGGTCGGCAGCACGATCGCGGAGCGCGCCAAGCAGGCGGGCGTCAGCGAGGCGCAGTTCGATCGCGGCGGGTTCCTGTATCACGGCCGCATCAAGGCGCTGGCGGATGCCGCGCGCGACGCCGGGCTGAAGCTGTAAGGAGACGAGAGAATGGCAAGAGAAGATAACCGCCGGGATCGCCGCGACCGCGACGAAACGCCGGAATTCGCCGATCGTCTCGTGGCGATCAACCGCGTGTCGAAGACCGTGAAGGGGGGCAAGCGCTTCGGCTTTGCCGCGCTCGTGGTCGTCGGCGACCAGAAGGGCCGTGTCGGCTTCGGCAAGGGCAAGGCCAAGGAAGTCCCCGAGGCGATCCGCAAGGCGACGGAGCAGGCCAAGCGCCAGATGATCCGCGTGCCGCTGCGCGAGGGCCGGACGCTGCACCATGACGGGTTCGGGCGCCACGGCGCGGGCCGGGTCATCCTGCGGTCGGCGTCGCAAGGTACCGGGATCATCGCGGGCGGGCCGATGCGCGCCGTGTTCGAGATGCTGGGTGTTCAGGACGTGGTGGCCAAGTCGGTCGGCACGCAGAACCCCTACAACATGATCCGCGCCACGCTGGACGCGCTGAACTTCCAGTCCAGCCCGCGCCAGGTCGCGCAGCGCCGTGGCAAGAAGGTGGCCGAGATCCTGCGCAAGGACGACGCGCCGAAATCCGAGGCCCCGGCCGACGCCGCGGCGGAAGCGTAAGGAGACAGGGACATGGCAAAAACCATCGTCGTCAAGCAGGTGGGCTCGCCCATCCGCCGCCCCGCCAAGCAGCGCCAGACGCTGGTCGGGCTGGGCCTGAACAAGATGCACCGGACGCGGGAACTGGAAGACACGCCGGCCGTGCGCGGCATGATCGCCCGGATCCCTCATATGGTCGAGATCATCGAGGAAAAGGGCTGAGTCCGCGCCGGGGCGGTCCCCGGCACGTCCTCCAGATTCGGCGCCCCGGTCTGCAGTGGCCGGGGCGGCTTTCGTTTGGGCGGCACGCCCTGCGCGGTTTCTGACTGCCCAGCCGGGGGAGGCGGCGGCCTGCAGGGCGGGGCTTGATCACCGTCACCATCGCGTCTATACGCCTCCGGTGGCGTCCGGACGGCGCGACTCGAAGACAACCAGAAATGCCGTGGTTGGCCCCACACGCTTCGGGGGCCACATCCGGCTCAGGAGAAGCGAAAGATGAAACTCAACGATCTGCGCGACAACCCGGGCGCGACGAAACCCCGCAAACGCATCGGGCGCGGCGCCGGCTCGGGCACGGGCAAAACCGGTGGGCGTGGTCTCAAAGGTCAGAAATCCCGTTCGGGCGTGGCCGTAAAGGGGTACGAGGGCGGCCAGATGCCGCTGTATCAACGCCTGCCCAAGCGCGGCTTCAACAAGCCCAACCGCAAGCAGTATGCCGTGGTCAACCTCGGCCTGATCCAGAAATTCGTCGATGCCGGCAAGATCAACGCGGGCCAGCCCGTGACGGAACACGTGCTCGTCGAGAGCGGCCTTGTCCGGCGCAAGCGCGACGGCGTGCGCGTGCTGGCCAAGGGCGAGGTGAGCGCGAAGCTCGACCTGCACGTGACCGGCGCCTCGAAATCCGCCGTCGCGGCGGTCGAGAAAGCGGGCGGCGCCATCACGATCACTTCCGCGCAGGCGGCCGAATAAGAGGTTGTGAGCGGCGCGCGCGCCCCTTACATATCCTCGCAGTTTTCCGAAGGACGCCGCCTGAGCCGGGAAACGCTCTGGCGGCGTTCGCACATGAAAGAGACCGCGCATGGTATCTGCAGCAGAACAAATGGCCGCCAACACCAGTTGGTCCGCGCTCGGCAAGGCCACTGATCTCCGCAACCGAATCCTTTTCACCCTCGGACTGCTGATCGTCTACAGGCTGGGCACCTATATTCCGGTCCCCGGCATCGATGGGGCGGCGCTGCGCGATTTCATGGAAGGCGCGCAATCCAGCATCGGCGGGATGTTGTCGATGTTCACCGGGGGCGCCCTTGGTCGCATGGGGATCTTCGCGCTCGGGATCATGCCCTACATCTCGGCCTCGATCATCGTGCAGCTCATGACGGCGATGGTGCCGTCGCTGGAGCAGCTCAAGAAAGAGGGGGAGCAGGGCCGCAAGAAGATCAACCAGTACACGCGGTACGGCACGGTGCTGCTGGCGACGCTGCAATCCTACGGACTGGCGGTGAGCCTGCAATCCGGCGAGCTGGTGACCAACCCCGGATTCTTCTTCATCGCCAGCTGCATGATCACGCTGGTCGGCGGCACCATGTTCCTGATGTGGCTGGGCGAGCAGATCACGGCGCGCGGCGTCGGCAACGGTATTTCGCTCATCATCTTCGTGGGCATCATTGCAGAGGTGCCGGCGGCACTGGCGCAGTTCTTCAGCCAGGGCAGGTCCGGCGCGCTGAGCCCGGCGGTGATCGTCGGGGTCATCGTGATGGTCGTGGTGGTCATCGGCTTTGTCGTGTTCATGGAGCGCTCCTTGCGCAAGGTGCATATCCAGTATCCGCGCCGGCAGGTGGGGATGAAAGTCTATGACGGCGGCTCGTCGCATCTGCCGGTCAAGGTCAACCCGGCCGGCGTTATCCCGGCGATTTTCGCGTCGTCGCTATTGTTGCTACCCACGACGATCAGCACCTTCTCGGGCAACCAGACGAGCCCCTTCATGTCGACGGTGCTTGCTTATTTCGGTCCCGGCCAGCCGCTCTACCTCGCGTTTTTCACGGGGATGATCGTCTTTTTCGCGTATTTCTACACGTACAACGTGGCGTTCAAGCCCGACGACGTGGCCGACAACCTGAAGAACCAGAACGGTTTCGTGCCGGGTGTCCGGCCGGGCAAGAAAACCGCGGAATATCTTGAACATGTCGTGACACGGATCCTCGTGCTGGGGTCGGCTTACCTTGCGGCCGTCTGCCTTCTGCCGGAGATACTGCGCAGCCAGTTCGCCATCCCGTTCTATTTCGGGGGCACGTCGGTTCTTATTGTGGTTTCCGTCACGATGGATACCATACAGCAGGTTCAGAGCCATCTGCTGGCGCACCAGTACGAGGGTCTGATCGAGAAATCGCAGCTGAGCGGCAAGGGCAAGGGCAAGAAGCGCGCTCGCAGAAAAGGGACAGGACGCAAATGAATATCATCCTCCTAGGACCGCCGGGCGCCGGCAAGGGAACGCAGGCCCAGAAGCTGGTTGATGCGCGCAACATGATCCAACTCTCGACCGGCGACATGCTGCGCGAGGCGAAGGAAAGCGGCACCGAGATGGGCAAGATCGTCGCCGACGTCATGGCCCGTGGTGACCTTGTCACCGACCAGATCGTGATCGGTCTCATTCGCGAGAAACTGCAAGGCGACAAGCAGGGCGGTTTCATATTCGATGGCTTTCCGCGGACCTTGGCGCAGGCCGACGCCCTGGACGACCTGCTCCGGGAACAAGACGAGTCCCTTGATGCGGTGATCGAAATGCGCGTCGATGACGACACGCTCATCAAACGCATTGTCGGCCGCGCCGACGAGGCCCGCGCCGCGGGGCAGCCCGTACGCGCCGATGATAACGAGGAAAGCGTCAAGCACCGCTTGATGGAATACTACAAGAAAACGGCCCCGCTGATTGGCTATTATTACGCCAAGGGCCAGCTCAAGCCGGTCGACGGGCTGGGCGAGGTCGACGAGGTGAAGGCCGCCATCGACGGCGCCCTCGACGGCTGACGCCACGGCGCGAGGCGCGGGCGCCGCGCCGTTGCTTTGCCCGCCCTGCAGGAAGCGGGGACAAGGGGGTTGACGGCCCCGCCAAATGCCCATACGCAGCGTCATCTCGTTCGAGACGCGATTCCCCGTGGGCCAACGCCCGGAAGGGATCGATCACCTGCAATTCAGCTGCGGCCCGATGCGTCATGCCTCGGGCCTGCGTTGTGAAAAAAGGTTCTGGAGCTACGGAACCGCAACGAAAGGAACCAGACACGTGGCACGTATCGCCGGCGTTAACATCCCGACAAGCAAACGGGTGCCCATCGCCCTTACCTATATCACCGGCATTGGTCATTCCTCGGCCAAGGCCATCTGCGAAGCAACCGGCATTGACCAGGCCCGCCGGGTCAACGAGCTCAGCGATGCCGAGGCACTGGCCCTTCGGGAGCATATCGACGTGAATTATACCGTCGAGGGCGACCTGCGCCGCGAGACGCAGATGAACGTCAAGCGCCTGATGGACCTGGGCTGCTACCGTGGTCTGCGCCACCGCCGCAACCTGCCGGTCCACGGTCAGCGTACCCATACCAATGCCCGTACCCGCAAGGGCCCGGCGAAACCGATCGCCGGCAAGAAGAAATAAGGGAGGGCTTGAAGAATGGCACGTGATACCCGCAAGGCGACCCGCGGCAAGCGCAAGGTTTCCAAGAATATCGCCACGGGCGTGGCGCATGTGAACAGCAGCT
The DNA here is from genome assembly GCF_047086965.1 of Roseovarius halophilus (ex Wu et al. 2025). Lineage (NCBI taxonomy): Bacteria > Pseudomonadati > Pseudomonadota > Alphaproteobacteria > Rhodobacterales > Roseobacteraceae > Roseovarius > Roseovarius halophilus (ex Wu et al. 2025). Next base: position 13,003 of record NZ_JBKOTX010000110.1, read on the forward strand.
TCAACAACACCAAGATCCTGATCTCGGACGTGCAGGGCAACGCGATCTCGTGGTCGTCGGCCGGCACCATGGGCTTCAAGGGGTCGCGGAAATCCACGCCCTACGCCGCCCAGATGGCCGCCGAGGATGCCGGAAAGAAGGCGCAGGAGCACGGGATGCGCACGCTGGAAGTGGAAGTTCAGGGGCCCGGGTCGGGCCGTGAATCCGCCCTGCGCGCGCTGGCTGCCGTCGGCTTCAACATCACGTCGATCCGCGACGTGACGCCGATCACCCACAATGGCTGCCGTCCGCCCAAGCGCCGTCGGGTGTAAGCGACAGATTTTACCGGTGGGGCCGCGTGCTTGTTCACGGCCCCATTCCGTTATTTTGAACCTCGGGCGTCTTTGGCCTTTGGACATGGGGCCGGGGACAGGAATGGAGGGAACGCATGATCCACAAGAACTGGGCTGAACTTATCAAGCCGACGCAGCTGGAGGTTAAGCCGGCCAATGACCCGCTGCGGCAGGCGACGGTAATGGCCGAACCGCTGGAGCGCGGCTTCGGCCTGACGCTCGGCAACGCGCTGCGCCGCGTTCTTCTGTCGAGCCTTCAGGGTGCGGCGATCACCAGTGTCCAGATAGACAACGTGCTGCACGAATTTTCCAGCGTGTCGGGCGTGCGCGAGGATGTCACCGACATCGTGCTCAACCTAAAGGGGGTTGCGCTGCGGATGGACGTCGAAGGGCCGAAGCGCCTGTCGATCAACGCCAAGGGGCCGGGCGTCGTCACCGCCGGCGATATCAGCGACAGCGCGGGTATCGAGCTCCTGAACAAGGATCACGTCATCTGCCACCTCGACGATGGGGCTGACCTGTTCATGGAGCTCACGGTCAATACCGGCAAGGGCTATGTCGCCGCCGACAAGAACAAGCCCGAGGACGCGCCGATCGGGCTCATTCCGGTGGACGCCATCTATTCGCCGGTCATCCGGGTCAGCTATGACGTTCAGCCGACGCGCGAGGGTCAGGTGCTGGATTATGACAAGCTGACCATGAAGGTGGAAACCGACGGGTCGGTGTCGCCGGATGACGCCGTGGCCTATGCCGCGCGCATCCTTCAGGACCAGCTTTCGATCTTCGTGAACTTCGAGGAACCCGAGTCGGCCGGTCGCGAGTCCGAAGAGGACGGGCTGGAGTTCAATCCGCTGCTTCTGAAGAAGGTCGACGAGCTGGAGCTTTCCGTGCGCTCGGCCAACTGCCTGAAGAACGACAACATCGTCTATATCGGCGACCTGATCCAGAAGACCGAGGCCGAGATGCTGCGCACGCCGAATTTCGGTCGCAAGTCGCTGAACGAGATCAAGGAAGTCCTGTCGGGGATGGGCCTGCATCTGGGCATGGATGTCGAGGACTGGCCGCCGGACAATATCGAGGATCTGGCCAAGAAGTTCGAAGACCAGTTCTGAACTGGCGGCGCGCCCGCCGGGCGCGCCCGCGACCCGGGCAAAATCGCCCCAAGGAGAGGGTCTGACACGCATCAGGCCCCTGACAAAGCATAAACCTTAAGGAGATCGAAAATGCGTCATGCAAGAGGCTACCGCCGCCTGAACCGGACCCATGAGCACCGCAAGGCCCTTTGGGCGAACATGGCGGGCTCGCTTATCGAACACGAACAGATCAAGACGACGCTGCCGAAGGCGAAGGAACTGCGCCGCATCATCGAAAAGCTGGTCACGCTGGGCAAGCGCGGTGATGTTCATGCCCGCCGCCAGGCGGCCGCGCAGCTCAAGCAGGACCAGTACGTCGCCAAGCTGTTCGACGTGCTCGGCCCGCGGTACAAGGATCGCCAGGGCGGATACGTCCGCGTTCTGAAGGCCGGATTCCGGTATGGTGACATGGCGCCCATGGCCATCATCGAGTTCGTGGATCGTGATGTCGATGCCAAGGGCGCGGCCGACAAGGCGCGCGTCGCCGCCGAGGAAGCCGCCGAGGACGCGGAATAAGACCCGTTCCGCCGGCCTGTCCGTTAGGGGCCCCTGCCGTTCGCGGCGGGGGCCTTTTCGTTCCGGGTGCGGCCGCGGCGCGGCACAGCGGTTGCATTGGGGGCGTCCTCGGCGCATATCTGGCTGCGACGGGGGAGAGAGGGCGCATGATCCGCATATTGTTGATATTGTCGGTCCTGCTGGCCGGGCCGGGGCTGGCCCAAACACGGGTCCCGGAAAGCCGGGGCGAGATCGCCCTTGGCTTCACCCCGGTCGTGAAGCGCGCGGCGCCGGCAGTGGTGAACATCTATGCGAAGAAGGTCGTGAATGTCCGCACGAGCCCGTTTCGCGGCGATCCCTTTTTCGAAAACCTGTTCCAAGATTTCGGGATGCCCCGCAAACGGGTTCAGAATTCGCTGGGATCCGGCGTGATCCTGAGCCGCGACGGAATCGTCGTGTCGAATTATCATGTTGTGGGCGAGGCGTCGGATATCCGCGTGGTGTTGAACGATCGGCGGGAATACTCGGCGCGCGTCCTTCTGGCCGACGAGGAGAGCGATCTTGCGATCCTCCGGCTTGACGGTGCCGCGGACATGCCGGCACTGGACCTGCGCGACAGCGACAAGGTCGAGGTGGGCGAACTGGTGCTGGCCATCGGCAACCCGTTCGGTGTGGGGCAGACGGTGAGCAGCGGGATCGTGTCCGGGCTGGCCCGGTCCGGCACGGCGGCGGGCAATGCGCGCGGGTATTTCATCCAGACCGACGCGCCGATCAATCCCGGCAATTCCGGCGGTGCGCTTGTTGATGTGCAGGGCCGCCTGATCGGGATCAACACCCGTATCCTGAGCCGCTCCGGCGGGTCGAACGGGATCGGTTTCGCCATTCCCGCGGACCTCGTGGCAGCGTTCGTCGCGCAGGCGCGCGCGGGCCATGACCGGTTCGAGCGGCCCTGGGCGGGGCTTGGCGGGCAGCCGGTGACGGCCGACCTGGCCGAGGGGCTGGGGCTGGCGCGGCCCGGCGGGATCATCGTGTCACAGGTCCATCCGCAAAGCCCCTTTGCCGCGGCGGACGTGCGGCCCGGTGACGTGTTGCTGTCGGTGAACGGCCGGCCGGTCAACACCCCGGCCGAAATGATCTACCGGATGTCGGTTGCCGGTATGGGCCAAAGGGCCCGGGTAGGCCGCGTGCGCGACGGCGGGCCGCCGCGGATTGTGGAGGTGCCGCTGATCGCGCCGCCCGAAACCCCGCCGCGGGACCGGCGCGAAACCGGCCGCCGTTCGGCCATTCCCGGGCTGGTCATATCGACCGTGAACCCGGCGGTGATCGCGGATTACGGTCTTCCGCTGACCGCCGAGGGCGTGGTGGTGGATGATCCGGGCCGGATCGGGCAGCGCGCCGGGCTGCGGCGCGGCGACGTGCTGCGCGCGGTGAATGGTGTGCCGTCCACTGACACGGAAACCGCCGCGACGGCGCTGCGCGAGGCCAGCGGGCGCTTGGCGCTGGATGTGCAACGGGGTGAGCGGCGCATGGTCATGCGTTTCAGGTTGTAACGGATGGGGGACCTTTTCGGGACATCCCCCGGCACGGCGCCCGACAGCGCCCCGCGCCCCCTGGCCGACAGGTTGCGGCCGCAAAAGCTGTCCGAGGTGATCGGTCAGCAGCATGTGCTGGGCCCGGAGGCGCCGCTTGGCGTGATGCTGGCCGGGGGCAGCCTCACATCGCTGGTTTTCTGGGGGCCGCCGGGCGTCGGCAAGACCACGATCGCGCGGCTTCTGGCGGACGAAACCGACCTGCACTTCGTCCAGATCAGCGCGATTTTCACAGGGGTCCCGGACCTGCGCAAGGTTTTCGATGAAGCCAAGCACCGGCGCGCGAACGACCACGGCACCCTGCTTTTCGTGGACGAAATCCACCGCTTCAACAAGGCGCAGCAGGACAGTTTCCTGCCGCACATGGAGGACGGCACGATCCTGCTGGTCGGGGCCACCACCGAGAATCCCAGCTTCGAGTTGAACGCGGCATTGCTGAGCCGGGCGCAGGTTCTGGTTCTCGAAAGGTTGGAGCTGGCCGACCTGGAGCGTCTGGCGCAACGGGCCGAGCAGGAGCTGGACCGGGCGCTGCCCCTGGACGGGGCGGCACGCGAGGCGCTTCTCGAGATGGCTGACGGTGACGGCCGCGCCCTGTTGAACCTGATCGAGCAGGTCGCGGCGTGGCATGGGGAGGGCAAGCTCGATACCGCCGGGCTGACGGCGCGATTGACGCGCCGGGCGGCGCAGTACGACAAGAGCGGGGATGCCCATTACAACCTGATTTCGGCATTGCACAAGTCGGTGCGGGGCTCGGATGCCGACGCGGCCCTTTACTGGCTGGCGCGGATGCTGGAGGGCGGCGAGGACCCGCGCTATCTGGCGCGGCGCATAACCCGCATGGCGGTGGAGGATATCGGTCTGGCCGATCCGCAGGCGCAGGCGGTCTGCCTGCAATCATGGGAAACCTATGAACGTCTCGGCAGCCCCGAGGGGGAGCTGGCGCTGGCACAGGCGGTGACATACCTCGCGCTGGCGCCCAAGTCGAACGCGGCCTACGTCGCCTACAAGGCGGCCCGGCGCGCGGCGAAGGACACCGGCAGCGCACCGCCCCCCAAGCATATCCTGAACGCGCCAACGCAGCTGATGAAGGATCAGGGCTATGGCGCGGGCTATGCCTATGACCACGATGCCGAGGACGGTTTTTCCGGGCAGGATTATTTCCCGGATGGTCATGAACGGGACGAATTCTACCGCCCCGTCGAGCGCGGATTCGAGCGGGAGTTGAAAAAACGGGTGGATTATTTCGCCCGCCTGCGCCGGTCGCGCAGCTGAGTCGCGCCTGCCGTCCCGCGCAGGCGGCCGCGCCACGCCGTGGCGAGCGTGTCGTTTTTTGACCATTCGGTCACCTTTCGTCCGTGTGGCCCACGCGCGGATGGCCCTCGTGAAATCACTATCTATTGGACGAAACTAAAAAAAACCTGAATTCACGAAGTATAGGGTGGATGCAATAAAAAATTCGTGTTTTGGTAATTTCATGTCGCAAACAAGCTGCTTGAGAAGAAAATTGACGTAGAAGCTTAATGCGAAGGCCGGCTGTGATATAATGCGCGGCATGACCAATAAGCAAGCAAGACAGGGAGAGATCATGACCAAGAAAACTGATCAGATGCTGATTGACAAGCTCGCGAACGCGGCCCGGCAGGGCAGCATCTCGCGCCGGTCATTCATGCACTATTCCATGGCGGCGGGGATGACGGCGTCGGCCGCGACCGGGCTCTGGACCAACAGCGCCTATGCACAGCCCAAGCGCGGTGGCACGTTCAAGGTGGGGATGCACGACGGGAATTCGTCGGACACCCATGATCCCGGCCAATACGTGTCGCGACAGCAGATCTACCTCGCCCACCAGTATCGCAGCTACCTGACCCTGATCGAACCCGACGGGAGCCTCGGGCCCGATCTGGCAAGCAACTGGTCGGCCAACGACGACGCGTCCGTCTGGACGTTCGAGCTCAACCCGAACGCGTCTTTCCACAGCGGGCGGAAGGTTGTCGCGACGGATGTCGTGGCCTCGCTCAATCACCATCGGGGCGACGAATCGACCTCGGCGGCGAAATCCCTGCTGTCGTCGGTGACGGACATTCAGGCGGATGGCGAGAGCGCGGTTGTCGTGACTCTGTCGAGCGGCATTGCGGATCTGCCGTGGCTGATGACGGACTATCACCTCGCGATTTGTCCGGCGAACGAGGACGGAACCGCGAACTGGCAGTCCGGGGACGGATCGGGACCCTACAAGATCGATGACGGCGAGTGGGGTGTCGGCTGGAAGCTGAGCCGCCACGAGGGTTGGCATCTGGAGGGCGCGTATTTCGACAATCTCGAGATGCTCGTTCTCAACGATCCGAACGCGCGCCAGACCGCGCTGGTCACCGGGGACGTCGACGCGGTTTCGCTGATTGACCTCAAGACCTCGGCGTTGCTGCAGCGCGACCCCAACATCGCCGTCGAGAACGTGCCGTCGGCCGCTGCGATCACGATGCCGATGTTCTGCGACACCGCGCCTTACAACGACGTGAACGTGCGCAACGCGCTGAAGCTGCTGATCAATCGCGACGAGATCATCGAGAAGATCGCGTTCGGCGCGGCAACCAAGGGCAACGATTTCCACCATTCGCCGGCGATGCCCTACTGGCCCGATGACATCCCGCAGCGGGAGTATGACCCGGATCAGGCGAAATCGCTGCTCAAGAAAGCCGGCGCCGAGGGGCTGGAAGTCAGCATCTCGACGGCGGACAGCCTGTTCTCGGGGGCGGTGGACATGTGCGTGCTCTTTGCCGAGCAGGCCAAGGCCGCCGGCGTGACGATCAACGTCGTGCGCGAGCCCAACGACGGCTACTATTCCGACGTGTGGCTCAAGAAGCCGTTCTGCGCCGTGGGGGGGGGGGGGGGGGGGGGGGGGGGGGGGGGGGGGGGGGGGGGGGGGGGGGGGGGGGGGGGGGCGGGGGGGGGGCGGGGGGGGGGGGGGGGGGGGGGGGGGGGGGGGGGGGGGGGGGGGGGGGGGGGGGGGGGGGGGGGGGGGGGGGGGGGGGGGGGGGGGGG
>NZ_JBKOTX010000111.1:0-19544 GCF_047086965.1 Roseovarius halophilus (ex Wu et al. 2025)
GTCATGGCCTTTACGGAAATCCACCGGCCGCGTCGCGACCATGATACGGACCTTGTGCGCGGGCAGCATTACGCGGGCACCCCGAGCGCCCGGACGATCTCGGCAATGCGCTCCGAAGGGGTGTCGGCGGCGAGGTGGATCGCCACGTCACCGACCGCGATCCGGACATCGTACCCGGCGGCATGGCCGTCCGCGTCGGGCGGAGTCTCTTCCGCGTCGCAGACCACGAGCGGCGCGAACACCGCCTCATCCCCATCGCGCTCATCGGCCGGCAGGACGAGATCGCCGTCCTTCGCCATGCGCCGCCATGCCGACAACTGGTTCGGCCGGATGCCGAACCGCGCCGCCACCGCGTTGACCGTTGCACCAGGCCGAAGGGTCTCCGCGACAACATGCGCCTTCACCTCATCCGGCCAGCGCCGTTGACCGGACGCATGGACCTCCACCCCCAACGACCTGAGAAACGCATTCGTAGCACACATTGCGAAACGCACTCCCTGTCTTGTGACAGGACCGGCCTCGCATTGCCCGGAAAACAGCGGAAGGTGGGGGCCAGCTCGCGCTTACGAAAAAACGCATCTCTTGATGGGATGCGAACGCTGTTTAGTCCCGGCATCTGGTGGATCGGGTCGAGAATGAATCGATCCGGCTCTGGGGTCCAGACCTTGCAGATATATTCGTGTGGTGTGAGGCCGCCGAGGGTCTTGAGACGCCGGGCGGAAGTGCAGGCTGCCATGAAGTCTGTGAGGTGCGCGCGCAGCTGATCGTGGCTGTCGTAGTGGAAGCGCTTGCCCCAGAGGAAACCCAGGATCACCAGACGCGATCGAGCACAGACAACCAGTTTTCCCCCATAACTTTGCAGATCTTGCCCTCCGACCAGCCGGCGCGTGCCATAGCGGCGGTGAGGTTGGGGAAGTCGGCGATGCTCTCTAGACCATCGGGGAACTCGACGTCCCAAATCTCGGTCAATTGACGACCGGTGCCCTTATCACGGTTGAGATACTCAAAGAAGGTTTTGTCATAGCCCACGGTGAAGTCGGTGCCGAATCCAACACGGTCTTCGCCCACGAGATTCACGACATAGTCGATTGCGCTGACATAATCGTCGACGGTCGAGTCATTGCCGCGTGGAAGGAATGGGGGGAACATGGTGACGCCGACGAACCCATCATGATCGGCGATCAAGCGCAGTTGTTCATCGGTCTTGTTGCGGGGGTGCGCCTTGAGACCGTGCGGCAGACAATGGCTGTAGGCGACGGGGCGATTTGAGGCTCGGATCACATCTTCCGACGTCTTGGGGCCAACATGCGATAGATCGCAGAGCATACCGACGCGGTTCATTTCGGCAACGATGTCATGGCCGAAGTCTGAAAGACCGCTATCGGTGCTTTCATAACAACCGCTGCCGACGAGGTTCTGAGTGTTGTAGGTCATCTGCACGATGCCCACGCCCTGTTGCTTGAACAGTTCGACGAATTCCACCCGATCCTCAAAGGCGGTCGTATTCTGAAAGCCCAGCACGATCGCCGTCTTGCCATCCGCTTTGGCGCGGCGAATGTCATCGACAGAAACAGCTTTTGTGATCTGATCGCCGTGCCTGGAAAACATGCCGTTCCACGCACCGATGTTAAGCATCGTGTCCCGAAAATTCTCCCATACGGAACAGGTGCAATTAGCAGCCGTCAGACCGCCTTTGCGCATCTGATTAAAGACGTCTGCGCCCCAATTCGAAATTATCAGTCCATCAAAGACGATCAAATCTTCATGGAGATTATTCTTGGTCATGTTCTTTCCATTCCTAGAGGTAGATATTCTTGATGATTGCATCGTGGTCGTGCTCCATCGCCTTGACGTCACCGCCATCGACAACGGCACCGTCACGCAACACGATGAAGCGATCTGCGGCCCGGAAGGCCAATTTCAGGTTCTGCTCGACCATCAGCAGCGTTACGCCCTCGGCCTTTAGCCCATCCATGAGCACAGCGATCTCTTCGCAGAACTCGGGAGACAGGCCGCCGGACGGTTCGTCGAGGAGGAGCAATCGTGGCTGTGACATGAGCGCTCGGCCAACGGCGACCATCTGTTGCTCGCCGCCCGAGAGCGTTCTGGTGGGTTGCTTGCGGCGCTCTGCCAGGCGTGGAAAACGCTTGTAAACGCTGTCCAAGGTCGACGAAGCGGACTTGCTGCCGCGCTGCATGGCGCCGAGGCGGAGGTTGTCTTCAACCGAGAGATCCGGGAAGAGGTCGCGACCTTGACTGACCTGCGCCACGCCATGCGAAAAGATTTGGTGCGGGGCGAGTCCCGCAAGTTCTTGATCTCCGAGTTTTACTGATCCGGAAGCTGGCCTCACAAAACCACAGATCGCATTAAGTGACGTGGACTTTCCCGAACCATTTGCACCTAGAAGAGTAAGGCACTCACCTTTCAGAATGTCGTAGCTGGCACCACGCAAGATCGGTTTCTTGCCATAGGCGACGTCGAGGTCGCGGATTGTCATCAATGTCTCAGGCATGTCCAAGGTAAGCCTCCAGCACGGCGCGGTCTTCGCGGATTTCGGCAGGGGTTCCTTCGGCGATGCGCTGGCCGGCCGCCATCACCATGATCCGGTCGGCCCCAGCCATGACCAGTTCCACCGCATGTTCGATCAAGAGAATGCCGACGCCTTTTTCGCCCGCCATTCGCTTGATGATGTCCATCATCTGATCACGCGCGAGTGGCGACAGCCCTACGGCAGGCTCGTCCAGCAAAAGCACAGGCGGCTCAGAGGCAACGGTGCGGACGATCTCCACAATACGCTGTTGCCCGCCGGAGAGATCTGCTGCGCGTGTATCCGCCATATGGTCCATCTGCATCAACGCCAGCAGATCGCGTGACCTGGCAATCATTTCGCGCTCGGACGCCAAGGCCCGCTTGCGTCCAAGGATCACGTCGAGAATGGAACCCTCGGTTTGGGCGTGCAGCCCGGTCAGAACGTTCTCCAGCACTGTCAGCGCCGGGAACAGGCCGCCGTTCTGGAATGTCCTGCGGATACCATGCTCGGCGATACTGTGTGGGGAAAGATGGGCTACGTCATGTCCCTTGAGGCGCACGCTGCCACCGCTCGGGCGGACATAGCCCGAGACAGCATTGAAGAGCGTCGTCTTTCCGGCCCCATTGGGGCCGATCACAGCCATGATCTGTCCGGGTGCCAGCGTCAGCGAGACATCGCGCAGGGCGTGCAGACCCGCAAAGCTGACATCGAGAGCCTCGACTTCGAGTAGGGGGGGCATGGTCTTACTCCCTGTAATAACGTTCGACAAAGATTGGCGATACCTTGCGGAGCAGGCTCGCCAGCCCGTCGGGCAGCGCCAGAAGCACGCCTATGACAATGAGGCCGAAGAAGAGTTCCTCCATGCCGGGAAAGCTTCTCAGGTATTCGGGAAGGACGGTCAGGGTCGCTGCTCCGAGGACCGCCCCGATCACCGAGCCCAGGCCGCCGACCAGGACCATTGCGAAGCTTACGATCAGGTGGAGCATCCCGAAGCTTTCAGGAAACACGTAACTGGTATGGAGGGCAAAGAGCGCGCCTGCGCAACCGACTACGAAGCCCGACCACATGAAGGCAAAAACGATTATCTGCGCCGTCGGAATCCCGAGCGAGGCGGTGGCCACCTCGTTCTCCCGGACGGCCATGACCGACCGGCCGACACGCGAGCGCAAGAGGTTCAGGGTGGCCTTGAAAAGCAGGACGGCGACAGCGAGGAACACATAGAATTTGGCATGGTCGCCGACGAGAGAGACCCCGAAAAGAGATTGCGCCGGAAGGCTCATGCCATCGGTGCCACCCGTAATGGATGTGCCGTGAACGTAGAGCCAGCGCATCAGCTCTCCAAAGGCCAGCGTGATGATCGCAAGGTAGTAGAAACGGATACCTCGCAGGGCGGCTGCCGAGGCCAAGAAGCCGCCTGCCGCACCGGCAAACCCGGCCAGGGGGATAGACAGGATCCAGGGGAGGCCAAAGCTGTTGACCAAAATCGCCGAACCGTAGGCACCCAAGCCGAACAGGGCGGTGTTAGCAAACGCGAGCTGGCCGAGATTGCCAATCACGAAATTGAAGCCCAGAGCGACCAACGCGAAGATTACAATGCTGTTGGCAATGAACTGCACGTAGGCGTTCGTGCTCAGCGGCAGAAGCAAGAGCAGCAGGGGAACCGCCCAGAAAAGGGCAGTGCGCAGGCGGAGTTGTGAAGGTGTTGGCATCATTGGATCACACCTTCACGATTGTTTTGCGCCCGAACAGGCCTTGTGGCCGCAGGAACAGGACGAAGACGATAACGAGATAGGCTGTGATGTCGATCAGCGCGGAGTCGATGTAGGCACCAGCATACTGTTCGCTGAGCCCCAGCAGCAGGGCGCCCAGAACCGCGCCGTAGAGCGAGCCGAAACCGCCGAGCGTCATGGCTGCGAAGCCCTTGATGAGAAAGCTGGCACCCAAGTCGGGATGCAGGAGCGAAATCGGTGCTATGAGAATGCCGCCGATCGCGCCCAAGGCGGCGCCGATGCCCCATGTGAAGTCATTGAAGCGGTCGACATTGATGCCGATCAACTGGGCCCCGCGTGCCGATTGGTAAACCGCCTGCACCATCTTTCCGATATCGGTAAGTGCAAGCACGCCGAAGAACACCGCGAGCATGATCCCTGTGGTGGACAGGATGAAAACCGCATCGCCGGTGATAATCAGATCGCCAACGAAGATCGGGTCCATGTCGAAGACGCGCGGCATCGGGAGAACTTCGCGGCCCCAGACAATACGCGCGATGCCGCGAAAGACGTAGCCTGCCGAAATGCACATCAAGGCAAAGCCGATATGTGGCCCGCCACGAATTGGGCGGATCAGGCCGCGACTGAAGGCAAGGCCCAGGAGAAACATGGCAATCACTGCCAGCATCGCTGCCGGGACAAACGCCACACCAAGCAAAACCACAAGCACATAGCTCAGGAAGGCGCCTGCCATGACGAAATCACCATGTCCAAAATTGACGATCGTGGTCGACCGGTAGACGACAGTGAGCGACAGAGCGATCAGTGCATAGATAGCACCCTGAGAGATCCCACTGATCGTGAGTTGCATGAACATATCCGGAACTCCGTGGAAGTCGGCCGGAGACCCATGGCCTCCGGCCCTGATTGGGATGGTCTAGTAGGGCGTGTTCCACGCGCGCAGCACTGTGGGCTTGCCATCTACGAAACCCGCGACGGCTGATCCTTTCACCCCCTGGTGGTCCGTCGCACTCCAGGTGATCGGCTCTGACAGCACGCCTGTTTCAAAATTCTCGATTCCCTCCATGGCCGAGATCAGTTTGTCGCGCGTCAGATCCGGACCAGCAGCTTCGAGCGCGGCGACAAGCGCCTTGGCGGAGCCGATGGAAACGAAGCTGAAGGTCGACAGCTCTTCGTCGGGTGCGTATTCCGCCAGAATATCGCGAACCGGCTGAAGCTCGGGTCCGTCGAGGTTGTCGACATAAGAGTGGATCACGAAGTAGTTCTTCACCGTTTCGAAATCGCCAACACGCTTGAGCGTGTTTTCAAGGTCCGTGCCAGCCGTGCCCATGACGGGAATGTCGCCAAGCCCGTACTTCTTGAGATCGCGCAGGAAGATCGCGGTTTCAGCTTCGTAGATCGCCGCGATGATGAAATCCGGCTTCGCTTCACGCAGCTTGAGGATTTGCGCCGTCGCATCGGTCTGTCCGCGCTCCATGGTCAGTTCGGCAACCGGGGTCACGCCATTCTCGGACAGGTATTCTCGCGCCGGGTTCGAATAGCTATGGGCCCAGTCGTTCGAGTGTTCGATGATCGCGACGCGTTCGGTGTCAGGCTTCGAGAGCACGAACCGCGCCATGGCGCGTCCGTTGGCGGATCCGGTCGGGACACCGTGGAAGATATTTCGAGCCAAGGGCTTCGAGATGGAGTCGCTGACGGCATGGGCGACAAGCCAGGGCAGGCCCGCCTCTTCGACAACCGGCCGGATGGCAACCGCGACACCGGAGCAGGAATTCCCATGAAGCATGAAGACCTCGTCTCGGTGGATGAGCTTCTTGGCGGCTGCGAGTCCTTTGCTAGGGTCACAGGCGGTATCTTCCGGTATCGCCACGAGCTTACGGCCATGTACACCGCCTTCGGCGTTGACCTTGTCGTAGTAGGCCATCATTCCCACCAGCGCCTTGCTGTAGGAAGACGCGTTTCCAGAGAACGGTCCCATGACTCCAATGGAAATGCTGTCATCGGTAACGCCGGGCACGTCCTGGGCCATGGCAGGTAGGCCTGCCATGACAAGGGCGGCGATCAATTTAAGTCTCTTCTTCATTTCTAGTCTCCTGTCTGTTGGGCTTCGTTTTTCGTTTTTGCTGGTTGCGAACAAACCAGACTGTTTTTTAACTCCAAAAACCGTTACTCTACTATCGGCTTGACCCTTTCACGAAGCAGAACGGCCATGACTTTCAGCATGTCGTGCAGAAAGTCTCTGTCAGGACGAAGCACGGCCTGAACCGCCATGCCGCGACACATGTTCATCACGATGTTCATTACCACCGCCGGATCCAAATCAGAGCCAGGTGCTGGTGCGAATGTTTCGCGCCAGATGGACTCAAACCGGCTATGGAGGGAAAAAATGGCTGGTTGAAGCCGGCGGCGCAATTCCTCGTCTCCACGGGCGGCAACGATGATCTCGAGCGAGGCGTAGAACCAATCGCCTTCAAGCATGCGTATCCAAACACGACCTAGAAAGTCGTCAAGACTCAGCGTGCCGGAGCGCAACTCGGTCGCCTGCGTCGACAGGCCCTCGGCGAACGCATCGAACATGTCCTCGGTTGCCGCAACGATAAGGTCGATTTTTTCAGGGTAGTGATGCGTTTGTGCGCCGCGCGATACTCCAGCCCGCTTGGCGATACCAAGAGACGTTGTATTGGAGTAGCCGACCTCCATCAGAAGGGCGATCGTCGCCTCTTGCAAAAGCCTGCGGGTGCGATCGCTACGCTCTGTCTGGGTTCTGTGAGGCTGTTTCACGAGATTTGACATACAGACCAGGCTGTTTGTAAGGATGTGATTCTGTCAAGTTGTTTTTTTGAATGGCGCCGTGATGTCTGTAAGCGCCAGCTGGGCCCCACGGTTTTTCAGCTTGACGGCTGGAAGTTCCAGGGGAGGAGTTCGTCGATCCGGTTTTTACACCGCCGTTGACAGCTGCTATGAACCAGAAATCCTCCGTTACGAAAACCTCAAATCTGTCCCATGGGTGCCGACGTCAGACAGCAAAGGACGCGCATATACCGTTGAGGGGCTCGACCCCGGCTTTGCGCGCCCGCGCGAGCCGGGGCATGTCCTCCGAGCCAACACAAAAGACGCTCTGGTGCGGCTTGCCGAACTCCAGACCTACCCCGCTCTGCTGCACCGCGTTCGGGATAACTCTCACGGAGCCTGTTTGATACGTGCGCAAGGATTGAGGCGCGCCTCGCTACTCCCACCCCCGTTCACGTCACAATGCCCCATCTTGACGCTATCGTATTTTTTGGTTTGTAAGACAACGTCACATCTCCCGCCCGTACCACCGCACGCGCCCAATGATATTGACCTCTTCGGCGGTACATTCATAGGGGGAATACTGATGATTGTCGGAGATGATCCGCACCCGGGGTGGGTCACTCATCGGCACGTGCTCGAGCCGTTTTGCCACAAGTCCCATCCCATCGTGGAGCACAAAGACACCAGACGGTATCGGGCTGCGTCGGTTCATATCGACCAGCACGACGTCGCCTTCATTCAACGTCGGGGTCATGCTGTCGCCTTGCACCCCCATGACGCGCAGCATGGATGGCGCCGCCTTCAGACGATCGTGGATCCAGGCGCGGCGGAAGTGGAAGTTCCGCCCTGGCTGATCCTCGTTATCAACGACTGTCCCGCCGCCCATGGACGGGCGTACAGAGGCGTACTGAATGGCGACGAAGTCGTTGTGGTAATCCTCCGTGATAGGATCATCACCCTCCACCCTGCCCTTGCCGGACAAGAGCCATTCTCTGTCGACCTTCACTGCGTCGGCAATGCGGGTCAGCTTGTCGAGATTGGGCGTTTGTGAGCGTCCACGCAGGATGTCGTATACGAAGGACCTGTTGACCTCGGCGGCGCGCGCCACCTTGGCCACCGACATGCCGAGTTGGCGTATCCGCGCACGCAGACGTTCATGCATTGGCACAGACATTGTCACTCCTAAATGCCAGATTTTGTGGAAATGACAGGATTGCAGCCGGCTTGTCAATCCGATAGGAACAAAAACAGAACACTAGGCAGAGGGGAATCAAAGATGCGGCTTGAGCGCGATGCATTTGAACTGGCCGAGCTTGCCGAGCGCTGGCGCATCTCCGGCGCCGATATTCGCTACCTGGTTGCCAGCAATCAACTGCAGCTTTCTGTGCGTGTTGTGGCGCAACCCGTGCTGCTGTCCGACGAGGAGTATACAGATGAGGGGCAGCCGTTCTGGCTACCCGCCGAAGAGACGGTCTTCTCCGGGCTGGGGGATTTGCCGCTGCGTGATGCGTTCCGATTGGTCCGGGACGGAGAGGTCCATGTGACCGATCTCTTTTTGCCGGAGGCGAAGCGCATGACCCTGCGGGGCGGCGAGGGCATCAGCTTTTCGCATGTTGACCTTCTTGTCCGGCGCGAGCGCGCGCGAGCTTTCGAGCGCGAGGTCATTACGGCATCTGAGACGTCGGTCGGCGCTTTTGATTTTCGGCTTTTTGTATACGACGATCAGGAGTTTGCCTTTACTGTTCCGCAAGCCCGCGCCTTCGAGTTCATGGTGGCACAAACCCGTGATGGGGCCCCGGACCAACATTACACAGACATCCTCAACGCCGTTGGCTCGGCGTCGCAGAGGCTCAGCAGTTTGTTCAGCCGCAAGCCATACTGGTCAAGGCTTCTGCTCAAAACCGAAGGCCAGCGCGGCTGGTACCATCTCAAGCCGGAGTTCGTGATCTGGCTGCTTGCCGATACCTGAGGCCAGTCCCCCTCCGTGATGTTCGCCCGCCCCTTCGGCGGGCGTTTTGATTCGAGCCGGTCGCAAGCGACCGCGCCTGGTTTGAATGCATCCGGTTTGCACCCGGTCTGCACTCGTATGCGTTCGTCTGCATGTGCTGCGCGTCGGGTGTTTTTACCAAGCAAAACAGTTCTTTAAGAAATTGCGCGATGCATCCCACTTGTGGGACGTCGCAGCACAGAAATTCAGGCATCCCTTCTCCACAGATCGAACAGGAGAAGCGAATGACTGATCAATTTCTCAATCAGGTCCATCTGGCGCGGCGTTGGCATGTCAGTCCGCGCACGCTGGAGCGCTGGCGGTGGAAAGGCGACGGGCCTGCATATCTCAAGATCGGTGGACGCGTTGTGTACCGGCTCGCGGACGTCGAGACCTATGAGCGCAGCCGTTACGTCACCAGCACTGCGCAAACACCGTCGCGGCAGGCGCTGCAATGACGATGTCGCGCTGTCTTAAAACCCCGCCGACGGACGCCGGATATTGCGCAAGTCGAGCCGGCGAAATCACCGATATCGACCTGTACGCCTGGATTGCCCAGGCCGAGGCTGGCGACGCCCTGATCTACCACTCCGGCTTTCTTGTGGTCGATACGGACAAGGCGCTGTCGATGCTGCCGACAGAGCAGCAGCAGGCGCTGCGCGGCGTTGCCGAGGCCGCGTTTCGCGCGGCCGGACAGGGCCTTGTCCATCTCGTGCAGCAGCGGCTTGAGATCGACCGTTTCGCCTACATCGCCATCGCCCGGCCCAAGCCGAAGACTGCCACCGGATCGCTGTCCGCGCTGCTGTTCGCTGAGCAGGCGGCATGACGTCCCCCACACGCACACCACTAACCAACCAAGGAGGTACAAAAATGCCATTTCCCAAAAACACCCCGAGCGTGGATGACATGCTCAACATGCCGGCCGGCGAGCTGGCGCAGCTGCCGGTTGAGTTGCTCACCAGCCTGCAGGCCGAACTGGCCCATGCCAACAAGCAGCTGCGCGCCGCAACCGCGCGTTTCAACACCGCGCTGGAGGCGCGTTATGCCACCCGGGCCGCAGAGGCCCGCAGCGCCTTTGGCAAGGACACGGGCACCGTGAGGCTGGCCGATGGCGCCTACACCGTGGTGGCCGATCTGCCCAAGCGCGTCGACTGGGATCAGGACAAACTTACGCAGATGGCCGCCAAGATCGCGCACAGCGGCGAGGACCCGGCCGAGTTCATCGACACGAAGCTGACAGTCTCTGAGCGCAAATACGGCGCGCTGCCCGAGGCTTGGCGCAAGGGGCTCGAGCCGGCGCGCACGGTGAAAGCCGGCACGCTGAAGGTCACTCTCGAGCCGCAGGATGCCGCGCAATGACCGCGTTGGCCCACATTCCAAACCCCGCTCAAGACTTGCCCAGCCTGATCGAGCGTGCCGCGACCATGCTTTCGGGCGCCAGGACCGCCGCGGAGGTTCTCGAGGCCCGCGAAGCCGCCGGGCTGGCCTATGACGTGGCCAAGCGCACCGCACGCATGAAGAGCGCCAAGTCGGCGCATGACGATCTGGTCGCTGCTGCGCACCGCGCACAGGCCGATGCGCTGGAAATTGAAGCCGCCGCGAAGCGCCGTCTGGCCGACGAATACGATGCGGCACAGGCACGGGGTGAGGTTCAGCGCGCCGGCGGGGACAGGACAAGCATTGTTGCAGGCCACAACAATGCTCCGACGACGGATGATCTCGGCCTGCGCCGGGACCAGATCTTTGAGGCCCGTCAGCTCCGCGATGCCGAAACAAACGATCCCGGCATCGTGCGCCGCACGCTCGACGAGCGGCTCGATCGTGGCAAGGAACCGAACCGCACCGCCATGCGCAAGATGGTCACGGATGCCGCCCTGCGGGGGATACGTCCGCAGCGCAAACCCAGCCGCCGCAACCCGCTCTATGTGCCCCCGACGTCCGAACAGGCCGCCTGGCAGCATGTGACCGGCACGTTCCGCGCCTTTGCCGAATGGGCCACGGACGAGAACCTCGCTCTCGCGCGGCAAGGCATGCGCGAGGCGCAGGACGCCCCGTTTCACGACCTCGACGCTCAGGCCATCTCCGAGGGGTCGGCAGCTTTCACAACAATCAAGGAGTGGTTCGATGCTTGACAGCCAATCAGCGGCATTTGCCGAACGCGTCTGGGATTACGCATCCCGTCTGGGCAACAACGCCCCCAGGATCGCCGATGAGATGATGGAGGCGGCTTTCCCGCTGACCTGCACGCAGGCGCGGCAGGAAGGCGCGCTGCGCATGCTGCGCACCGGGATCATTTCCGAGGTCAAGCGCATCCTGCGCAACCGCGATGACACGCTTGGTCAGGTGGATTTCGCGGAGGTTTGTGAGGCCTTCGCGCCGCTGGTGAAGGATCTGCGCTCGAAATCCTACTTCGTCGAAAGCGCCGAGGAATACGTCGCGGTCCCCGACCTGATCGGCGAGCCCGTTCTGCTGGATGACGCGCGGCGGTTCATGCGGCGCAAGGGAATCGAATGCCTGACCGAAGCCGACCGGCTGGATGCGCTGTTTGCCGCGATCACGGCCGGCGATGCGCACGGCGACACACCGCACCCCACGAACACCCTTCCAAACCAAGGAGCACCCTGATGGCCATTTCTCTTTCATCCCTGCGAACGACCTCGGCTCTGACGCCGCCACGTATCCTGATGCACGGCGTTGCCGGTGTCGGCAAATCCACCTTCGCGGCCGATGCCGACAGGCCCGTGTTCATCATGACCGAAGACGGTCTTGGCAAGCTGCAGGTTCCGCATTTTCCCTTGGCGACCAGCTATACCGAGGTGGCCGAGGCGCTCCAAGCGCTCCTCGAGGAAGATCACGAGTATGGGACCGTCGTCGTGGACAGCGTCGACTGGCTCGAGCCGCTGATCTGGGCGGAAGCCTGCAAGCGCAATGGCTGGCAGTCGATCGAAACGCCGGGCTTTGGCAAGGGCTATGCCGAGGCGCTGAATATCTGGCGCGAATACCTCGACAAGCTGAACGCACTGCGCGACCGGAAGGGCATGGTGATCATTCAGATCGCGCATACCGACATCAAGCGTTTCGACAGCCCCGAGCACGAACCCTACGACCGGTATGTGATCAAGTTGCAGACCCGGGCCTCGGCGCTGCTGCAGGAACACTCCGATATCGTGCTCTTCGCAAATTACCAGATCTCGGTCGCCAAATCCGATGTCGGGTTCAACAAGAAGGTCACCCGGGCGCTCGGGTCCGGCGCGCGCGTCATGCACACCGAAGAGCGCCCCGCTTTCCTCGCCAAGAATCGCTACGGCCTGCCGGACACCCTGCCACTGGAGTGGTCGGAATTCCTCGCGGCCATGCCCCAATCCGAATGATCCAAACCTGAAAGGACACGACCATGGCACGTTTTGACGCCGCATTCGATGCCTCCAGCATCGATCCCACCACCGCCTATGAGCTGCTGCCCGCAGGCAAATATCGCGCCCAGATCGTCGAGAGCGAAATGCGCGCGACCCGCAATGGCATGGGCCAGTTCCTCTGGCTGATGCTGGATATTCTGGATGGCCCGCACCAGGGCCGGAAGATCTTCGACCAGCTGAACCTGGTGAACCCGAACCCGACCACGGTCGAGATCGCGCAGCGCACATTGTCGGCAATCTGCCACGCGACGGGGAGAATGCAGGTCAGCGACAGCGAGGAGCTGCACCTCATCCCGATGACGATCCAGGTGACGGTGAAACCGCCGAAGAACGGCTACGGCGAAAGCAACGCGATCCGGTACATGGTGCCGGACCCGAGCCCGGCCGCGCCGCAAGCGGCGAAGGCCCAGACTGCCGGGGCCGCTGCCGCTGCTCCGGCCAGGATGGCCGCCGCCCCCTGGAACAAGAAGGGCTGATGCACAGCGCTGCCCCGCGCCCGTCCGCCGGGGCAGCGCCCAACCCCATCTGAGGATACGTTCATGACTGACCTGACTAACGCGGCCCCCGTGGCCGCGAACAGACCCGGCTTGTCTGAATACCAGCGCCGGCTGATCGAACTCGACGACGATATCGCCAAGATCCGCACGCAGATCGCGACCGCCGATCTGGCACGTCAACGGGGCCAGACGCCGATCGATCCCGACTGGTTTCACCGGGCCCGGACTGCGCTGCGCCACTTGTGCCGTGAACGGTCCGAGTTGCTGGCGAAAGGCACCGGCCGCCGTCGTCGCGAAAAGCTCAAGGACGCCCTGATCGCCGTGCTGCGCGAGCGTCACGACACTGAGGCCTGGGACGGCATTCTGGCCGAAGCGCAGGCCCGCAGCGAACGGGAGGGGGTGTGATGGCTGATCTTCCCGCACCGCCCACGCCGACACTCACGGCGATCCATGCCTCCTATGAGGCCCGGCAGGGCGACGGCTTTCGTGATCACCTCGGCGCGTCGATCATTGGCAAATCCTGCGCCCGGGCGCTCTGGTATGATTTCCGCTGGATCACGCCTTCGCGCCATTCCGGTCGCCTGCTGCGCCTGTTCGAGACCGGGCAGTTGGAAGAGGACCGGATGGTCCGCAACTTGCGCGCCACCGGGGCGACCGTCCTGGAGGTGGATCCGGAAACCGGGCGTGAGTTCCGCGTCGAGGCCCATGGCGGGCATTTCGGCGGCTCGCTGGACGGTGTCGCCCTCGGTCTGCTGGAGGCCCCGAAAACCTGGCATGTGCTGGAGTTCAAGACGCACGGCACAAAGAGCTTTGCGGATCTGATCGCGAAGGGGGTGGTGCTGTCAAAGCCCCAGCATGCGGCGCAGATGCAGATCTACATGCAGCTCACGGGCATCACACGGGCCCTCTACATGGCGGTCTGCAAGGACACCGATGCGCTGCATCTCGAGCGGATCGAGGCCGATCCCGCCATGGCCGAGAGGCTACTGGAGAAGGCCGGCCGCATCATCTTCGCCCAGCATCCGCCGGCGCGGATCAGTGAGGATCCGGCATGGTTCGAATGCCGGTTTTGCGATCATCATGCCGCCTGCCACGACGGCGGTGGTGCTGCGGTGACCTGTCGGTCCTGCCTGCATTCCACAGCAGTCGATGCCGGGTGGCATTGCGCCCGTCACGACCGGATGCTCGCGCCGCCTGAGCAGCGTGCGGGCTGCCGCCGACATCTCTTCATCCCCGATCTCGTGCCGGGTGAGGTGATCGATGCGGGGGACGACATCGTCACCTACCGCATGCCCGATGGCTCCACCTGGGAAAATGACGCCCGCACCACGGAGGATGCGCCATGCTGACTTTGCGCCCGTACCAAAACGCCGCGATCACCTCAATCTACGACTATTTCCAGACCAACAGCGGCAATCCTCTGGTGATCATCCCGACGGCGGGCGGCAAGTCGCTCGTCATGGCGGCCTTCATCGAGGGCGTGCTGAAAGCCTGGCCCGATCAGCGCATCCTGATCGTGACCCATGTGCGCGAGCTGATCGCGCAGAACCATGCCGAAATGATCAGGCTCTGGCCCGAGGCCCCTGCAGGCATCTATTCGGCAGGGCTTGGCAAGCGGGAGGCGCAAGCGCGCATTCTCTTTGCCGGCATCCAGTCGATCCACCGCCGCGCGCAGGAAATCGGCCATACCGATCTGGTGCTGATCGACGAGGCGCACCTGATCCCGGGTACGTCCAGCACCATGTACCGACGGTTTCTGGACGGGCTGGCGCAGATCAATCCGGCGCTCAAGGTGATCGGATTGACCGCCACACCGTTCCGGCTGGACAGCGGCATGCTGCACGAGGGCAAATCGGCGCTGTTTACCGACATTGCCTATGACGCCTCGGTTCGCGAGCTGATCGACCAGGGATATCTCAGCCCGCTGGTCTCGAAGCAGCCCGCCACCCGGTTGGATGTCACGAAGGTGGGCACCCGCGCGGGCGACTTCATTGCGCGTGATCTGGCGGCCGCGGTCGATCAGGAGGCAACCACCCGCGCGGCTGTCACCGAGATCATCGCCTATGGCAAGGACCGCAAATCCTGGCTCGCCTTCTGCTCGGGCGTGGATCATGCGCGCCATGTTGCCGAAGAGTTCGGCCGGCAAGGCATCAGCTGCCGCACGATCTTCGGCGACACGCCCAAGGAGGAGCGCGATGCCATCATCGCCGCCTTCAAGCGGGGAGAAATCCGCGCGCTGGCCTCGATGGGCGTGCTGACCACCGGCTTCAACGCGCCGGCGGTCGATCTCATCGCGCTGCTGCGCCCCACGAAATCGGCCGGGCTCTATGTACAGATGGTCGGTCGTGGCACACGCTTGGCGGCGGGCAAGGAAAACTGCCTCGTTCTGGACTTCGCCGGCAATGTGCGCCGCCACGGGCCGATCGATCTGGTGCGTCCCAAACGTCCCGGTGAGGGCGGCGGGGGTGAGGCCCCCACCAAGGTCTGCCCGATATGCGAGAGCATCATTGCGCTCTCGGCCACCGAATGCCCGGACTGCGGATACGAGTTTCCCGCGCGCGAGGTGAAAGTTGCCCCGACCGCCGCCACTCTGCCGGTGCTGTCGCCAAAAGCGCCGAAATCGCCCCAATGGCTGCAGGTGAGCGACGTCTCCTACCGGCGGCACGACAAGCGCGGAGGACGGCCCTCGCTGAAGGTCACCTACAGCTGCGGTCTTGCGAGCTACAGCGAATGGGTCTGCTTCGAGCATCAGGGCTATGCGCGTCAGAAGGCGGTCGAGTGGTGGCGCAAACGCGCGCCGGGTGTGGACGTGCCGCACAGCGTCAATCGGGCCATTGCGCAGGCAAGCTGTCTGACCCGCCCCAGTGCGATCTCGGTCCGTCCCTCGGGCCGCTATTTTGAAATCACCGGTTACAGGTTCGATCCATGCCCCAAATCCATGTCGGCCTCTGCGCCGTCTGCCACCGGGAACCTCGCGGATTTGGCTGGTTCAACGCAGGTTTCCCCGTCTCAGACCAGCGGCGGGACGACAGCCGAAAGCACCTCTGCTCCCGGACCTGCCAGGACATCTGTCACGGGAGGACGGGCATGATCGATCCCACCCCGAACGAGAGCGAGGCCATGACCGTCGGCGGCCAGGAAGGCGGCGAATATCTCGAGAGCATCGGCAAATCCGATCTCGTAACCCTGACCGAAACCGAATGGGACCGCTTCATCGATGCGGTTGTCACCGGCTACTGCGACCACCTGCGTGAACTTGCGGGCAAGGACCGGACGCGGCTCGATGCCATGACCCCGGAGGTGCCGTTTTGATGGCTCACACATCTCACATGGCGCGCCTCGGTGCGCGCCTCGTCACCAATGGCTACGCAATCCTGCCGATCGCTCCGGGTACGAAAAAGCCGGGGCGCTTCCAGCGCGGGGCGTGGGCAGATTATCCGGAATGGAACCGGCATGCAGAAAGGGCTACGACGGAAGTCGAGGTAACGACGTGGTCGGCGTGGCCCGATTGCGGCATCGGCATCGTCGGAGGAGCGGTGGCGGCCGTCGATATCGACATTGCCGAGGATGCTGAACTGGCGATCCGGATCGAGCAGCTTGCCCGCACCCGCCTCGGCGACACTCCGGCGTTGCGGATCGGCAAAGCCCCGAAACGCATGCTGATCTATCGCACATCCGCACCGTTCCGGGGCATCAAGCGCCATCCGCTGGAAGTGCTCTGCCTCGGACAGCAGTTCCTTGCCTATGCCACCCATCCGGAGACCGGCGCACCCTATATCTGGCCGGATGACGGCCTCGCTGATCTCGATATCAGCGATCTGCCGGAAATCACCGCCGAGGCAGCGGCGGCGTTTCTCGACGAGGCTTATGAGCTGCTGCCAGACGCCCTGCGCCAGCGCGGCCTCTCTACCGGCATACCGTCGAGCGAACACCTGCGCAGTCATAGCCAGATCGGCACATTGCCCGCCATCCAGGCGGCCCTCGGATGGTTACCCAATGCCGAGCTGGATTATGACAGCTGGATGCGCATCGGCATGGCGCTGAAAGGCGCGCTCGGGGAAGCCGGGGCCGATATCTTTGCCGACTGGTCGGCGCAGGCCGCGAAAGACGTTCCAGCAGCCACGGCCAAGGCCTGGGCCAGTTTCAAGCCCGACCGGATTGGGGCCGGCACGATCTACCATCTCGCCATGGAGCGTGGCTGGCAGCCTAATGCCTCTCTGTGCCTGGATGGCTCCGCGGCCTGTGATGGTGCGCATCCGGCGGCGGGGCTGCTGTCTAGGCTGGACGTTCAATCAGACCAGAGCGATGACGTCCCGGCCAGCCCGCCATTCGCGCTGGTCATGCCGGACGGGCTGGTGGGTGATCTGACGGAGTACATGCTCACGACGGCGCGGCGTCCGCAGCCACTCCTGTCGCTCGGGGCGAGCCTGTGTGCCATCGGCGCGCTGATGGGGCGCCAATACCGGACCGAGAGCAACCTGCGCTCGAACCTGTATGTCGTGGGCATTGCCGACAGTGGATCGGGCAAGAACCACGCCCGCGAAATCCTCAACGAGGTCTTCTTCGAGGCGGGCCTTGCTCATCACCTCGGAGGCAACAAGATCGCGTCCGGGGCGGGCCTCCTGACCGCGTTGCACCGCCAGCCCGCGATCCTGTTCCAGATCGACGAGTTCGGCATGTTCCTCGCGGCGGCGGCGGATCGCAAACGCAGCCCGCGCCACATCACCGAAATCCTCGACAACATGACCGAGCTTTATACGGCCGCTGGTGGCATCTTTCTCGGCGCGGAATACGCCAATCGTGATGGGTCGAACGAACGGCGCGACATCGTCCAGCCCTGCCTTTGCGTCTATGGCACGACCACGCCGCTGCATTTCTGGGGCGCGTTGCAGGGCGCCAACGTGGTTGATGGTTCGCTCGCGCGTTTCCTGATCCTGCCGAGCGACGAGGATTACCCGGACGAGAACACTGCCATGGGCATTCGGCAGGCACCGCCCAACTTGATTGAGGGATTGAAGCGGGTCGCCTCGGGCGGTGGGCACCACACGGGCAACCTGACGGGCAAGACGGCGGATCAGAATACAACCGTGACACCGATGATCGTGCCCATGACCGATGAGGCGCGGGTGCGGTTCAAGCGGCTCAGCGACGAATTGACAGATGAGTTGCGGGCCGCCGCGGGAACGGCCTTCACCGCGATCCTGGCCCGGATCGGCGAGAATGCGTTGAAGCTCGCCATGATCGTGGCCGTGGGGCGGGATCCGGCGCATCCCGAGATCGACATCACGGCCGCCGACTGGGCTATCGGTTTTGTCCAGCACTACGCGCGACGGACGATCGAAGCCGTCCAGCGGCATGTGGCCGATACTGAAATCGAGGCGCATCTGAAGCGGTTGAAGGAGATTATCCGCGCGGCCGGAGCCAAGGGGATTACCAAATCCGAGGTCACGCGGGCGTCGCAATGGTTGAAATCCCGCGACCGCAATGAAATTCTGGAAACGTTGATCGAAAGCGGCGACATCACCACCGGCATGCGCGATACGGGCGGTCGTAGGGCCATGGTTTACCGGATGCTATCGTGAGCGACAGACTTCTTTCAAAACGGGGCTTTCTTCAAATTGAAAGAAGTTGGGGTCTAAGTCACTGTTCAGGAACGGCTTTTTGACTTCCTTCACTTCTTTCAATCTTTCAAGAGGACACGTGTGTATGTGTGTGCTCGCGCGCGATGAGAAGTAGGGAGAGGGTACCTATTGAAATAATTGAAGTATTGAAAGAAGGTATAATATATATACCAATCAACACCTTAGGGGCCGACTTCTTTCAAATCGGTCTGCTGAAGGAATTGAAAGAAGTGCCGGGCGAGCCACTCGCCCCGCACCTGCCATGACCAGACCACCCTTCGGGGCCTGGCGAGACCGCAGCCTTCACCGGCCAGCCCTCTCGCCGCGCTCGCCAAACCGAAGAGGAGGTCGTCATGACCCAACCTACTCAACACCCGCGCACCATCCTTGCCCTTGATCTGGGCACCACCACAGGCTGGGCCATCCGTGGCTTTGATGGCCTGATCACCAGCGGCACCGCCAGCTTCCGCCCCGGCCGCTTCGACGGTGGCGGCATGCGCTACCTGCGGTTTACCAACTGGCTGACCGAGCTCGACCGGCTGTCCGGCCCGATCGCCACCATATACTTCGAGGAGGTCCGCCGGCACGCGGGCACTGACGCGAGCCACGTCTATGGCGGTCTGATGGCCACGCTGACCGCGTGGGCCGAGCTGCGCGGCCTGCCCTACGAGGGCGTGCCTGTCGGCACCATCAAGCGTCACGCCACCGGTCGCGGCAACGCCAACAAGCAGGCGATGATCGACGCGGCGCGCGACCGCGGGTTCTCGCCCGCCGACGACAACGAGGCCGATGCCATCGCCATCCTGCTCTGGGCGATCGAGACGCAGAGAGGTGTGGCATGACCGGGATGCAGTTCACACCGAAAGGCTACGGCGGCCACCGCCGCGACCCCCAAAAGGTCAAGCGCGAGGGCTGGCGCGAACAGGGCGTGCTCGCCGTCTCGGTCGATGACGAGCGGCTCACCTGGCCC
>NZ_JBKOTX010000112.1:0-19318 GCF_047086965.1 Roseovarius halophilus (ex Wu et al. 2025)
GCCGCGCGGCCGCCAGCGCCCGGGTGCGTCGGGGCGGCGGGGGCTGAACAGCTCCCACCGCAGGTCCTTGAGCGCCTGCTCGTAATGCCGGCGCAAGGCCGGGTCGCGGATCAGCGCGGTCTTGTCCTGGCAGGCACGTTCGAGCGCGGCCTTGCGTTCGGGGCTGTCGAAATCACGCCCCTCGGTTTCGCGCTGCCACAGCAGGCGCACCATCGGCAGCGCCCGGTCGATCAGAGCCTGAAACGCGCCGGCACCCTCGGCGCGCAGCAGGTCGTCCGGGTCCTTGCCCTCGGGCATGAGGGCGAACCGGAGGGACTTGCCCGCTTCGAGCAAGGGAAGCGCAATGTCGATCACGCGATACGCGGCGCGCAGGCCCGCCGCATCCCCGTCGAGCGCGATCACGGGTTCATCCGTGATGCGCCAGAGCAGTTGCAACTGCGCTTCGGTCACCGCCGTGCCCAGCGGCGCGACGCTGGCCCCGAAGCCCGCGCGCGACAGCGCAATCACGTCCATGTAGCCCTCGGCCACGATGAGCGTCTGCCCCTTGCCCGCCGCCTCGCGCGCGGGGCCGTGATTGTAGAGCGTGCGCGACTTGTCGAACAGCTCGGTATCCGGTGAATTGAGGTACTTGGCGCTCTCCGCGGGATCCATCGCGCGGCCGCCGAAGGCGATGCACCGCCCGCGCGGATCGCGGATCGGGAACATGATGCGGCCGCGGAAGGTGTCGTAGGGCCGCCCGCCGTTGCGCGAGGGCTTGGCGAGGCCGCAATCGAGGATCAGGTCCTCGGCCACGCCCTTGCCCCTGAGATGATCCCACAGGCCCTGCCATGCCGCCGGCGCGAACCCGATCTCGAACCGGTCCTGCATTTCCGCGTCAAGCGCGCGGCCGGCAAGGTAATCGCGCGCACCCGCCCCGGCGGCCGTCTTGAGTTGCAGCCGGAAATGGCCGACGGCCATGTCCATCACCTCGGCCAGTTCGGTGCGCCGGTCGGCCTTGGCCTGCGCCTGCGGATCACGCTCGGGCATGGGCATGCCGACCTCGGAGGCGAGGATGCGCACGGCCTCCATGAAATCGACGTTCTCGGTTTCGCGCACGAAGCTGATCGCGTCGCCCTTGGCGTGACAGCCGAAGCAGTAATAGAACCCCTTGCGGTCATCGACATGGAAGGAGGCGGTCTTTTCCTGGTGGAACGGGCACGGCGCCCACATGTCGCCCTTGGCCTGGTTCGACTTGCGATTGTCCCACATCACCTTGCGTCCCGCCACCTGAACCATCGAGGTGCGCGAGCGCAGTTCGTCAAGGAATCCGGGTGGCAGGCTCATGCCTCATATATCGGGTGCGGGGGCGGCCGTGTCCAGCCCCCACGCCGCGTATCTAAGGGCGGCCCCGCGGCCGCCCGCTGTCAGAGGCCGGCCGCCCGGTAGCTGGTCGCGACCTTGTCGATCGACACCAGATAGGCCGCCGTGCGCAGGTCGGTGACATCCTCGCGCTCGTGCCAGACCTCGCGCATCGCCTGGTAAGCGGCGCGCATCGTGTCGTCGAGGCCCGAGCGCACCAGCTCCAGCTCGCCGGCGCCGCGAAGGTACTTCTGCTTGAAATCCGGCGACATCGACCACGTGTCGCCAAGCTGCTGGTCCAGCTTGTGCAGCTCGTTGACGATCAACTCGTGGCGCGATTCCTCCTGCCGTCGCCCCATCCGCCCGAACCGGATATGGCTGAGATTCTTGACCCATTCGAAGTAGGACACCGTCACGCCGCCCGCGTTGGCGTACATGTCCGGAATGATGACACAGCCCTTGTCACGCAGGATCTTGTCGGCACCGGCGGTCACGGGGCCGTTGGCCGCCTCGATGATCAGCGGCGCCTTGACGTTCTCGGCGTTGGACAGGTTGATCACGCCTTCCAGCGCGGCGGGCACGATGATGTCGCAATCATGTTCGAGGTACTTGGCCCCGTCCCTGACATACTTGCCCTTGGGGTAGCCGTCGACGCCGCCATGCTTGGCGATCCAGTTGCGCAATTCCTCGACATCGAGCCCGTCATCGTCCAGCAGCCCGCCGTCGCGCTCGATCACCGCGACGATCTTGCAGCCGTCCTCCTCCTGCAGGAACTTGGCGGCGTGGTATCCCACGTTGCCCAGCCCCTGCACCACGACGCGCTTGCCGTCCAGCGTACCGCTCATGCCCGCCTTGCTGACATCCTCCGGGTTGCGGAAGAATTCCCGCAGGGCGTATTGCACGCCGCGGCCAGTGGCCTCGGTCCGGCCCTGGATGCCGCCGGCATGGACGGGCTTGCCGGTGACGCAGGCGCGCGCGTTGATGTCGGTGGTGTTCATCCGGCGGTACTGGTCGGCGATCCACGCCATCTCGCGTTCGCCGGTGCCCATGTCGGGGGCCGGCACGTTCTGGGCGGGGTGAATGAGGTCGCGCTTGGCCAGCTCGTAGGCGAAGCGGCGGGTGATCAGCTCCATCTCGTGCTCGTCCCATTCGCGGGGGTCCACGCACAGCCCCCCCTTGGAGCCGCCGAACGGCGCCTCGACCAGCGCGCACTTGTACGTCATGAGCGCGGCCAGCGCCTCGACCTCGTCCTGGTTCACGGCAAGGGAATAGCGAATGCCGCCCTTGACCGGTTCCATGTGTTCCGAGTGCACGCTGCGATAGCCGGTGAAGGTGTGGATCTGGCCGCGCAGCCGCACCCCGAAACGCACCGTGTAGGTGGCGTTGCAGACACGGATCTTTTCTTCCAGCCCGGGCGGCAAATCCATCTGCGCGACCGCGCGGTTGAACATCAGATCCACGCTTTCGCGGAAGGTCGGCTCTTGTTTGGCACTCATGACGTCTCTCCCTGTTCCCGGCCCGACGGTCGTGCGTGACATCGTCGGCCTTGTCTCCCTGGACTTGCAATGGTTAAAGAATGTGCGGTTTTTGTCCACCCTTGCCGGCATCGTTCTGTCGGATGCGATTCGGGCTTTCCGGGCGGCAAGATGTATTGTAGCCGGACCGGCAACAAAGCCGCGAATACCGGTAAAGTGTTGAATTAAAAGGCGTAATTTCAGGCTTGCGCCATGCTTTGGCCTCAATCCTGACATAAACCCCTGTCAGATAATCGTACGGTTTAAAGCGTATCCGAAGGCGCCCCGCGCCGCCGGAGGGAGTGGGACATGACAACGCCAGAAACGCGACGGCCCAGGACGGGCAATCCGAGCGAACCCCTTGCCGACCACGCGAGGCAGTTTTACCGCGACGAGGACGGCGCCGCGGCGATCTTCATCCTGTTCTTTTCCGTGATGCTGATCATGGTTGCCGGCATCGGCGCGGACGTGATGCGCCACGAGATGGAGCGTGCCAAGCTGCAGGCCACGCTCGACTCGGCGGTGCTGGCCGGCGCCGGGGCGGCAAACGATGAGGATCCCAGGGAAATCGTGCGAGACTACTTCGAGAAGTCGAACATGGGCGCGTATCTGGATGAATTCGACGAAGATGACGTGCAGACCACGCTGACCTCGACGCGCATTTCGGCCAGCGCCAGCATGACCATGGATACCTACCTCATGAAGATGGCCGGCCAGAGCCAGCTGTCGGCGAGCGGCGCCGCGACCGCGGAGAAACGCGTTCCGCGAATGGAAATCGCACTCGTGCTGGACGTCTCGGGCTCGATGGGGCGCAACGGCAAGCTTGGCAACCTCAAGACCGCCGCCAAGGAATTCGTCAGCACCATCCTCGACAGTTCCAACCCGGGCGAAACCTCGATTTCCGTCATACCGTTCAGCTGGGGTGTCACCCCATCGGACGGCATCTACAATGGCCTGGACGTGACCGAGACTCACAACTACTCGACCTGCCTGCGGTTCGACGACAGCGATTACCAGGAAACGTCCATAGATCCGAGCACGGCATACGACCAGCAGATATACACCGCTCTCTACGGTGATTTCCAGGACCACGATGATCCGTGGCGGTCCTGCTACACCGAGGACGCGTTCCGTGTTTTGCCGTTCTCGATGGATGAGACCGATCTTCACGACAAGATCGACTCGCTGCAGGCCGATGGCAATACATCCGGCCACCTGGGCATGAAATGGGGCGCGGCGATGCTTGACCCCGCTTTCGAGCCCTTGGCGGACACGCTCATCGCCAGTGGAGAGGTGGATCCGCGCCTTGACGATGTGCCCGCATCCTTCACCCAGCCCGACACGCTCAAGCTCGTGGTGATGATGGGCGACGGCCAGAACACGACGTCCTACTATTTCGACCGGGATAGCGCGTATCGCGGCCCCGATTCCGACCTGAAACTCGTGCGCTATACAGAACAGCAGTTCGACTACGCGTACTACATCTACAACGAGTCATACCGCAGCAATGACGAAAGCGTCTGCGACCGCTGGTGGTGGGAATGTGTCTACGAGGCCGACGGCGAGGAGATATCCGCCTACTACCTCCACGACCGCAACTACAATCGCTACTGGGACTACGAGAACGCCGACTGGGTCAGCGAGAGCGAGTTCAACAATCTTCCCGATACCCTAGAAGGGTTCATTTCCTCGGAGGCGCTGGACTGGGAAACCACGTGGGGCCTGATGTCCCCCCGCGAATACCGCGATGTCACCGGCAATTGGGGCCCGTGGAACGACTACACCGGTTCCGAGCGGATGAATGGATCGGACAAGGACAGTATGATGCGGGATATCTGCGGCTCGACCAAGGATGAAGGCGTGATCATCTACACGATCGGGTTCGAAATATCGCGGGGTGGCAACGCCGAAACCCAGCTCAAGAACTGCGCGTCCTCGTTCGCGCATTACTTCCGGGCCGAAGGTGTCAACATCACCGACGCGTTCAGCGCCATCGCCAGCAACGTGCAGCACCTGCGGCTCACGCAATGAGGGGGAGCGGACCATGCTGAAGCGTATCGGCTCATATCTGCGCGGGGTCCGCCGGGACGAGTCCGGGAACGCGACGGTGGAATTCGCCATCTTCGCCCCGTTCTTCGTCGGGCTGCTGGCCTTCTCGATCGAACAGGGGCACATCGCCTTGCGCCATTCCATGATGGAGCGGGGGATGGACATCGCGGTTCGCGAAATACGTCTGGGCACCGGCACCGCACCCACCCATGACGAAATCAAGGAAATCGTCTGCTCGAACGCCCTGTTCGTCGACAATTGCAGCACCAGCCTGCGGCTGGAAATGGTACCGTCGGACCCCAAGGCGTTCGACGCGCTCGACCCGCAGGCGGACTGTACCGACAAGGAAGAACCCACCAAGCCCGTGCGGCAATTCACGCCGGGCCAGCAGAACCAGCTCATGCTCCTGAGGACATGCTTCAAGTACGATCCGATGTTCCCCAACTACCTGCTGGGCCGTTCGCTGAGCAAGGACAGCAGCGGACAATCCGCGATTATCGCGCTCAGCACCTTCGTGCAGGAGCCACTGTGATGAGACCGTTCAACCGCCTCAAGGCATGCCTCGCCCGCTTCCGCGACGATTGCAGCGGGTCGTTCACGGTGGAGGCGGTACCGCTGGTACCGCTGCTGTTCATGGTGATGGGCGGGGGGTACGAATATTACGAAGTGCACCGCTACACCGCCGTGCGCGAAAAGGCCACCTACACGGTCGCCGACATGATATCGCGCGAAACCAGCAACGAGGGGGTGACGGCCACCTACATGGACAATGCCCTGCAGCTGGTCAACATGATCACCAATGACGAAGGCGTCGACCAGTTGCGCGTTTCCGTGGTCAAGTACGACAGCGACGACGATGACTTCTCGATAAGCTGGTCCGAGGTGCGCGGCACGGGGTCGTGGAACGCGCTGACGGATACCGATGTGCAGTATGCCCATGACAGGCTGCCGATCATGGATGACGGGCAGGAAGTGATCGTCGTCGAGACGCGCTCGACCTACGATCCGGTGTTCGCGGCCGGGCTCGGCTCTCCCACCGACATCACGACACGACACTTCACGGCGATCAGGTTCGCGCCGCAGGTCTGTTTCGAGGGCGAGTGCGGCTAGAACAGCCACGCCCAGCCCGGCGCGCATCGCGGAGCTGCGTGAAACCGTGCGCGATCCCGGTTTCCACTGCGCCTTTGCCGAACCGCAGTTCAATCCCGGTATCCTTAACGCGATGTTCAGGGGCGCCGGCGCCAAGGTGGGCGTGATCGACCCGATGGGCAGCGACATCCCGCCGGGGCCGGATTATCACGGCGCGCCGATGCTGTCGGTGGCCCGCGCCTTCACGGTCTGTGGCTGAGCCGCCAAGATGTCACCGGGGGGATACGACGAAACGACAGGTTTCGGCGCCCTCGGCGCAGCAGCTTTCGTGACCGACGGTTATCCGCGGATGCACCAGCCGACGGAAAAGCGTTTCCAGCACGGCGCGGTGCCAAGGGCAGCCGGCCTTGGCGAACGCCTTCGGACAGCCCAGCAGGTACTTGCGCCGGAAGCCGCGGCCGCGCCACGGGTAATGGAAAAGCGCCTTGATCATGTCGAAGCGGCGGTAATTGTGCATCACCCTGTCCAGCAGCGTGGCGCGGTCCATCGCGGCGGGTTTCATGATGGGGGTGACGAAATTGTATTTACCGAAATCGAACACCTCGACCTGGTCGCGCAATTCCTGGAAGAGCGGGGTGAAGGGCCATGGGGTGCACATCGTCCGGTTGGCAAGATCGGGGTTCCAGTCCCGCGCGAAGCGATAGGTTTCCTCCAACGTCTCCCCGGTTTCGTTCTCCAGCCCGACGATGAACTGCGCCTCGGTGAAAATGTCGACCTCGCGCAGGAGCCGGATCGCCTCCTTGTTCTGCTCGACCTTGGTTTCCTTGTTGAACAGGTCCAGCTTCCTCTGCGCGGCGGCCTCGGTGCCCGAGGAGACATGAACGAGCCCCGTATCGCGCCAGAGGCCCAGCATGTCCTTGTCGCGCTGGATGTCCGTCACGCGGGTGTTGATGCCCCATTTCACGCGGTCCGGCAGGCCGCGGGCGAAGTTCGTCCTTGCCGATATCGTGGGTCATCGCGTCGATGAAATGGATGTCGGTAAACGCCGCCGCCTTTAACGGGCCGGCAAGATAGGCCACCCAGGCGGGCGGCCAGTTCCCCGCAACCTACGCGCCGCCGGAATGGTAGTTGGGATCTATCAGGACCAGTCGCGAGCTTGCCCCCATGTGTAAGTTTATCCCTACACATGTGACGTCATACTTATTCGACATGAATCAAGGTGCCGGAGGTTCGCGTCCGTCAGGCGAAAATCCGGTCGGCGTGCCGTTCAAGGTAGATGCGCAGCCACGGCGTGTAGCGCGCCGGCATCCGCCGTGTCAGCCGGTCCAGTTCCGGCATCGCGATCCAGTCTGTCTCCATGACCTCTGCCGGGTTCGGCGTGACGGCGATACGCCCCGGCACGCGGGCGACGAAAATATCGACTCGCTCATGCTCGGTCAGACCGCCGCCGACATCGGCGCGGTAGGTGACACGGTCACGATGCGCAAGCGACAGCCCCCGGATACCCAGCTCCTCGCCGAGCCGACGATGCGCGCACGCCTCGGGCGCCTCGCCCCAGTGGGGATGCGTGCAGCAGGTATTCGCCCAGAGCCCAGGGGTATGATACTTGCCCAGCGCGCGCCGCTGGATCAGAACATCTTTTCCGCACATCACGAAAACCGAAACGGCCTTGTGAAGCAGACCGCGGCGATGCGCCTCCATCTTGTCCATGGCAACGAGGTCCGCGCCGAGCCATGTCGGGATCAGCGTGCTCATGTATGCGCCGCCGGGACGAGACGCGCCAGGTGCGCGAGGTTCTTCATCCCGATCCTGAGATGCGCCATCGGGCGGGCCTTGACCAGTTTCTTGTTCATGTAAGCCTCGAATTTCAGCCGCTGCACATCGACATCATGACACAGCGAGACGAACCGTTCCCGCCGCTCGTCCGACTTGTAATAGGCATCCTGCACGGAGCCAAGCACCCGGAACACCGTCTTGTGCTCGCGCATGAAAAGCTGCCGCGCAAGGCCCAGATCCCGCGCGCGCCTGCCGGCGCAGGTAGTCGTCGAAATGGTCCCGGTCGACCATCCCGACGAAACCGTTCTCGATGGGAATGTCCACGCGCCGGCCGCTGGGCGGGATCATGCGCGCGGTGCTGATCCGGGCGACCAGCTGACCGTCGGGAATGTCGAAATCCGCGATCAGCCGCGGCGGTATGGCCCCGCCGCAGGGCTTGATCCGGCCGGCCCGGTCCAGCAGCGCGACGCGATGACCGGACCGCGCCAGCTCCTCCGCGGCCGTGGCCCCGGACGGCCCGCCCCCGACGATGACGGCATCAAACATGTCTCATTCTCCCGGCACAAGCGCCGGTGCGCCGCGGCGCTCCACGGCAATCACCCCGAGCGCCATGACACCGGCCCCCGCGAAAAGCGCCGCCTCGGCGGCGAAGACCGTTGCGAAAGCCGCGGCATCGGCGGCCATGGCCAGCCGCGCGACATCGACGGCCGCCGCCCCGGCAAGACCGCCGAAACCGGCCGCGATGGCCTGCACCGCGCCCCGGAGGCCCATCCGGGTGCCTTCGCGCTGGCCGCGATCCCGACCGTCAGCATGCCAAGGAAAACGCCCCCGTTCTGCGCCCGCGAAAGCTGTCTCGATTCGCCCGGCTTGAAGCCGAAGACGCGCCCGGCATAGGGCTCGAGGATGAGTTCCTGCATGAAACAGGCCGTCATGGAGAGCATGACGAAAACGGTGAAATTGCGCGCCTCGGGCTCGGCCCAGACCTCGTGCAGCCCGTCACGGAACCGCGTTCGCTGCTCGGGCACGGAAGGCCCCGCCGACCCGCGCCTCGATCCGGGACACGGCCAGCACGGTCAGCACCACGCCCCCACCGTCACGACCACGACGATCCTCGGCAGCAGCGCCGGTGAATGGGAGTCGAGGAACGCGCCCACGGTGCCCGCGGTCACGGCGATGCCGGCGATCATCATCAGCCACGTGATCGTGGCGGCGGCAGCGCGATCGCCAGCACCGGCCATGGCGGCGCGCCCGCCACCAGCACCGCCGCGCCCGTGATCCATGGCAGCCCCTCGTAGCACAGCCCGACCAGCCCCGGCCCACAGACGCCCCACCTTTTCAGCCGGACGGGTTCGGCCGAATAGGCCCACGCGACCAGCACGCCGATCGTCGTCGCACCGAAACCCCAAGGCCCCAGCAGGGCGCCCAGCCCGAGCGCGAGAAAGCTCATCACCAGCGCAATCCAGAGCCCCCATCGCCCGGGGATCGCGCCCGAGGGTATCGGCCGCATGGGTTCGTTGATCGCGTCCACGTGACGGTCTCACCAGTGGTTTGCCGCCTGGCTCATGCCGCAGACAACCGTGCCGGCCCGCACCACGCCCGCCAGCACCGGCAGGGGCACCGAGGTCACCGGCACCCTCGAGGGCACCACCCCGCACAGATACGCCAATATGGGCAGGAACCACGTGATCGGCTTGATCAGGGTCAACGCCGCGCTGGGGCACGGCAGGTGGCGCCGCGCGGGAATTTCTTATGTGACACTCATTGGTGTCAATTAAAATATACAATTCGGATCCCCGAAAGGGTTTTTCACGCTGGGCGCATCACGATCCGCGCTCAGCCCCTGTCGTCGCCGTCCGCGCCGGTGTTGAGCAGGCCATGCTTGCGCAGCTTGACATAAAGGCTCTGGCGCGACAGGCCCAGCATCTCGGCGGCGGCCACGCGGTTGTTGCCGGTCAGTTGCACCGCGGTTTCGATGCATATCTTCTCGACCACGTCGGATGTCGCCGAAACCAGCTCCTTGAGGGAGGCGGTCCCCACGCGGTCCATGACGTTTCGCATGGCATCCTCGCTGACGACCGACCCGGCCGGATCGACCTCCGGCGTCTCGTCCGGGGTGACATCGCGGATGATGAAGCCGAAACCGAGGACTCCGGCACGCTGCCTGAGCCGCGCCACGGAAATGTCGACCATGGCGCGTGTGCCCACCACGCTGCTGACCTGTGCTGCGTAGCTGCGCACCCGGCCCGTCTTGGCCGCCGTATCCAGCAACAGCTTGAGGTCGACCGCACCACGCACGAGGAAATCGGCCAGCGAGGCATCCTTGACGTCACGCAGCTGTGCGGCGTCGGTCATGATCAGGAACGCCTCGTTCGCATCGCGGATCATGCCCTTGGAGAAGGTCAGCACGATCGCGTCACTCGCCGCCGCGAACAGCGCCGAGAGGGATCGCGCGGCCTCCGGGCCGGCGCTGTCGGATTCAACAATGGATACAAGCCGGCACAGCAGGAAAAGCTCTCCCGCGGCCCTGAAATATTCGGGCATCAACATCACGGCCCGGCCGTTGCGGCGCGCGACGACCTCGACGCCCTTGACCTCGTCGGCGCCGGCCGCCGTTTGCAGCGCGTCCATCAACTCGGTCCGGCGGCGCCCCTCGGAGGCCTGCGCGAACGCGTTGCCGCGCAAGGTCTCGGGCTTGGTTCCCGGAAGCGCCGCCGCGGCGGTGTTGAGATCGTGAAAGAGGCCCTGGCGCGGTTCCAACAGCACCAGCGGCGTCTCGGACGCCTCGAGAACAACCCGGTAAAGGGTTTCCGCGCCGCGCAGCTTCTGCTGGTCGCGTTCGCGCGAGATCTGTTCACTGACAAGGCGTTGCTGCATCTCGGCGATGGGCTGCATGTCGCGGCCGACCAGCAGAAGCGCCCCCTGCGCGCCCGAGGGATGCAGGTTGTAGCGCACGGGAAATTCCCACGTCGCGTTGTCGACGTGGTTGAGCTCCACCGGGCGGGCGTACATCTCCGGGTCGCGCGCGACCGCGGCCAGCCGGGCGGCGAACTTCTCGCGGCTCTCATCCTTCAGGAGCGTCGCGAATTCGCGGCCCACCCGGTGATCTAGCTTTGAAGTCTCATTAGGTTGTTCACCTGAAGCGGGGTTAGGCTGCAATCGCCAAACTACTGGCAAGGACCCCGAAAGATGAACAACCCGCATCAGAATGCCCGTCTCACCGTCTACAGTCGAGAACAGATCGTCGCCCGCATTTCGGCAGGGCAGACAGCCGCCGAGGTGGCCGCGGCATTCGGTATCTCGGTCCGCACGGTCCGCAAATGGGTTGCGCGGTTCAGGACGGGCGGGTGCGCGGCGCTCACCATTCGCGCAAGCGTGCCCGCCCGCATCGCGGGCAGGTTGCCGGATCGCGTTATCGCGGTGATCGCCTGGCTGCGCCGGACGCTGCGGCTGACCGGGATGCAGATCGCCGCGAGGCTGGGCCTGCCGCGCTCGACCGTGGCGCGCTGGCTGACACGGGCGGGGCTGGGCCGGCTCTCGCAGCTCGACCCGCCGGAGCCGGTGCGCCGTTACCAGCGCGAGCGGCCGGGAGAGTTGCTGCACCTGGACATCAAGAAGCCCGGCCGTTTCGACCGCCCGGACCATCGCGTGACCGGCATGCGCAGGGGCTGCCGGAACAAGGGGGCGGGCTGGGACTTCGTCCATGTGGCCGTCGATGACGCGACCCGGCTGAGCTATGTCGAGGTGCTGCCCGATGAGCGCAAGGAGACCACCACCGCCTTCCTGCTGCGCGCCCTGCGCTGGTTCCGTGACCGTGGCATCGAGGTCGAGCGGGTCATGACCGACAACGGCAGCGCCTACCGCTCGCGCCGGTTCCGCAAGGCGCTGCGGTGGCTGGCCATCCGTCATATCTATACCCGGCCCTACACGCCGAAGACCAACGGCAAGGCCGAGCGGTTCATCCAAACCCTTTTGCGTGAATGGGCCTACGGTCTCGCACACCCGTCGTCCAACACCCGAAACGCCGCCCTGCCGCGATGGCTTGACTGGTTCAACAGATCAAGACCACACTCCGCCCTCAACGGCCGACCTCCGATCTTGGCTGTGAACAACCTGATGAGAAACCACACCTCCTTATCCGCGCGGCCGTCACGCCCTCAGGGGACTTGATCGACAGACAGGGTCTCGGCGATCGTCGTCAACCCGCACCGCTCTATCGCTTCCGGTGCCGACCCGACGGTGTGATCTGCACCGGTTCGTTCCTTCAGGCGCGAATCCTCGGTCACGGCCTTGCCCACGATCACGAACGGCGGCATGTCTTCCACGTTGCGGCGCAAGCAATTCACGATCTCCCGGACATTTACAACCGATTTCCGCGTCGCGCGCGTAATCCCCACCATCGCGAAGCGATCCCGCACCAGCAGGTCGGCAATCTCGCGATGGGTGAGCCCGACGGCCATGTGCACCCACAGCCCGTGCCGGCACAGCTGGCCCCCGGCCACGAAGGCCCCCAGCGAATGCTGCTCGACCGTCGGGACGGACTGGCGCAGCGGGATCGTCCGGCTGGCCCAGTTGCCCGTCGTGTCGCCGTCGCGGGCGCTTAAAAACGTCTCCAGGCTTTCCGAATTCACTTTCCGCAACGCTGACTCCACAAGGTACTTCAGCGCAGGCTTCTGGGTTTCTGAAAAACCGGAGCCGTCGGGTTCTGTCTCCGCCTCCTACATGGGGCCTCCCATGACGCGAATGACGATGCCGACCTTGACTGGCCGTTGTTCTGCTCCGCCAAGGCCAATTTTTCGGCTGGAAAGGTCAATTGTCAATTTGCATTGACAGGGCTCTGCCGATTTGCGCGGCAGCACCCTGAAAACGCGGGCAAAATATGCAAAGGACGACCATGAGGCCGAAAACCCGCCAGCATTCGCGCGAGACGCGTGCCAGTTCTGCACATAGCGGAATAAGCGTCGAGACGACAATGAAAGATGACATTCAAGTCACGCCTAACATGTACACTTCAATTAACTCTTGGTGCCCGGTGAAAATAGCATGGGGACAGATCACCATGACCTGCGAGGGGATACATGACGCCGACCCTGGCACATCGACCCGACAAAGGCGCGCTTTACACCGACGACCAGCGCACCCGCAGGGATGCGATGGCCCGGACCACCTTGCAGGCCGTGCTGGCCCCGGCCCGGTTCCTCGTTTTCCTTGTCTCGCTGCTGCTGGTCGCGCGTTTCCTGCTGACGGGCGACGGCTACATGGCGGCGATGCTGTCCATCCTCGTCAAGACGGGCTTTCTCTATCTCATCATGATCACCGGCGCGATCTGGGAAAAGGTCGTCTTAGGCCAGTGGCTGTTCGCGGGAATGCTGGCGCTGGCGGCCTATGCCGCGTACCTCGTGGATACCGGGCAGTTCCTGCTCAAGCGGCGGGCCGCGCGCCGGCAGGAAGGCGCCCCGGCATGACCCACCAGGCGCCGCGACCCCCCACCACCGGCTGCCACGATGCTCCCGTTCTCAAGGAACGCGGCCAGCACGAGGTGTTTTGCGGGCTGACGGGCATCATCTGGCTGCACCGCAAGATGCAGGACGCGTTCTTTCTCGTCATAGGCTCGCGCACCTGCCCGCACCTGCTGCAATCGGCCGCCGGCGTGATGATCTTCGCCAAGCCGCGCTTCGGCACCGCGATCCTCGAAGAAAGCGATCTCGCCGGTCGGGCCGATGCGCAGGCGGAACTGGATCGCGAGGTCGACCGCCTGCTGGCGCGCCGGTCCGACATACGGCAGCTTTTCCTCGTCGGGTCCTTCCCGTCCAAGATCATCAAGCCGGACCTGTCGCGCGCCGCCGAACGGCTGAGCGCGCGTCACGCCCCGAAGGTCCGGGTGCTCAACTACTCCGGCTCGGGGATCGAGACCACGTTCACCGAGGGCGACGATTCGTGCTTGGCGGCGATGGTACCCGCCTGCCCGAGACCGATGCGCGACAGCTATTGTTGGCGGGCGCGCTGCCCGACATCGTGGCGGACCAGGCGCGCGACCTGCTCGCGGCGATAGGCATCACGCGGGTCGACGTCCTGCCGGCGCGCACCGCCGACAGCGGCCTCGCGGTCGGGCCCAACACGGTTTTCGCGCACACACGGCCATTCCTTGGCGACACCCATGCCGCCGTGGAACGGCGCGGGGCGCGGCACGTTCCCGCGCCGTTCCCATTCGGCGAGGAAGGCACCACCGCGTGGCTTGCCGCCGTGGCCCGGGAATTCGCCGTCGACCGGGCGCGGTTCGACGCCGTGACCGCCGCGGCCAAGGCCGCGGGCACGCTCGACGGGCCGTCGGTGTTCTTCTTTCCCGACAGCCAGCTTGAAATCCCGCTGGCCCGGTTCCTGACCCGCGAATGCGGCATGCAGGCGATCGAGGTGGGCGCCCCGTACATAAACAAGGCGCTCATGCGGCCTGATCTCGACCTGCTGGGCGCCGGCCCCACCACCGCCGAGGGGCAGGATGTCGAGCGGCGGCGGTCGAGCTGGTTTTCACCCCGGTGCATTTCTACGAGCCGGCTGGCGACCTTGCCAAGCTTTTCTCGCGCCCGGTGCACCGCCGCGAGGCGCTCAAGCTGGAGGGGCCGGAATGAAACTCAGCGTGTGGACCTAACGAAGGACCGCCCCATGTCGGCGCTCTGCGCGTGGCCGCCGCGATGACCGGTTTGCACTACGTGCTGCAAGCGCCGCAGGGCGACACCTACGCCGACCTTCTGTTCACCATGATCGAGCGGCGCGACCATCGCCCGCCGGTCACCTATACCACGTTCCAGACGCGCGAGCTGGGCAGCGACACCGCGAACCTTTTCAAGACCGCCTGCGAAGGCGCCTACGAACGGTTCCGCCCGCAGGCGATGATCGTCGGCGCCTCGTGCACCGCCGAGCTGATCAGGACGATCCGGCCGGCATGGCACAGACGATGGGCCTGCCCTTTACCCGCGCCGTGCCGATCGGCGCCGGCGCGACCCGTGAGTTCGTGCAGGAGCTCGCCGCGCTCGCGGGCGTCACACCGGTGCCAGACGAAAGCCGCCTGCGGCTGCCGTGGTACTCGGCCAGCATCGATTCGACATACCTGAAGGGCAAGCGCGTCTTCGTCTTCGGCGATGGCACCCACGTGGCCGCGGCCGCCCGCATCGCGCGCGACGAGATGGGGTTCGAGGTGGTGGGCCTCGGCTGCTACAACCGCGAGATGGCCCGCCCGATCCGCGCGCTGGCCACGGATTACGGCGTCGAGGCCCTGATGACCAACGACCACCTCGACGTCGAGGCGAAAATCACCGAACTGGCCCCCGAACTGATCCTCGGCACGCAGATGGAGCGCCACACGGCCAAGCGTCTGGGGATCCCCTGCACCGTCATTTCCGCGCCTGTCCACGTACAGGATTTCCCCGCCCGCTACGCCCCCCAGTTGGGGCGGGAAGGGGCGAATGTCATCCTCGACACGTGGGGGCATCCGCTGGTCATGGGGCTGGAGGAGAACCTGCTCGCGATGTTCCGGGAAGATTTCGAGTTCCACGACGCCGCCGGGCCCAGCCATCATGGCCACGGCACCGCCGCACATGCCGGGACGGGGGACGCCCCCGAATCCGGCACCCGCAAGCTGCTCAAGAAGCTGCGGGGCAGGGGCAAGGGCGGCGGCGCCGACAACGGCGCGAAGAAGATGCGCATGCTGCGCCGCTTGCCGCGCCTCCTGCAGCTCGTGCCCGGCCGGGCGCAGGACATGCGCGCATGGCTGACGACGATGCGGTACTGGCTGACCTCGGACGACAACATCGAGGCGCTGGCGCGTTTCCTGATCTCGCGCTATTGCCGCCACGCCGCCTGGCGGGGCCACGAGGCCCCGGCGCCGCTGGAATACCCCGATACGGGCCTGTACCATCCCGACCTGCCGGACGGCATCACGATCGACCCGGCCGAGCTGCCGGCGGGGCCGGCCGGCGCGGCGACGGTCGGCCTGCTGATGATGCGCAGCTACGTGCTGTCGGGCGACACCGCGCATTACGACACCGCGATCCGCGCGCTCGAAGCGCGGGGGCTGCGCGTGATGCCGGCCTTTGCCGGCGGGCTGGACGCGCGCCCGGCGATCGACGCGTTCTTCCATGACGCGACGGGGCCGCGCATCGACGCCCTGCTGTCGCTGACGGGGTTCTCGCTGGTGGGCGGGCCGGCCGACAATGACAACGACGCGGCAATCCGCGAACTCGGCAAGCTGTATGTTCCCTATGTCGCGGCGCACCCGCTGGAGTTCCAGACGCTCGCGCAGTGGGCAGCCTCGGCCAGCGGGCTGGGCCCGATCGAGACGATCATGCTCATCGCGCTGCCCGAACTGGACGGCGCGACCACCCCCGCCGTCTTTGCCGGGCGTCACGGCGATGCGCCCTGCGGCGGCTGCGTGCACGCCTGCAGCGCGGCGGGCGCCGGGAACAAGGCGTGGCCCCCTGCCCCGAGCGGATCGGCAAACTTGCCGCGCGGGTCGAGACGCTGGCCGCGCTGCGCCGCTCCGGGGTGGCCGAGCGCCGCGTGGGGATCGTCCTTTTCGGGTTTCCGCCGAATGCCGGCGCCGCCGGAACGGCCGCCCATCTCGATGTTCTCGCCTCGCTTTACAAAACGCTGCACGCGATGGCCGACCGCGGCTACGACCTGACCCCGCCCGAGAGCGTCGCGGCCCTGCGCGAAACGGTGCTCGGCGGCGACGCCGCCCGGTACGGACAGGAAGCGGACGTCGCCGACCACGTGAGCGCCGACACGATCGTGGCGCAGACCCCGTGGCTCGACGAGATCGAGGCGGAATGGGGCGCCGCACCCGGCCGGGTGCAGTCGGACGGGCGCGGTGTCTTCATCCTCGGCCACCGGTTCGGCAAGGTATTCGTCGGCCTGCAGCCCGGTTTCGGCTACGCGGGCGACCCGATGCGCCAGCTGTTCGAGAAGGGCGCGGCGCCCACACATGCTTTCGTCCAGTTCCACCTGTGGCTCAGGAACGCGTTCAGGGCCGACGCGCTGCTGCGTTTCGGCATGCACGGCGCACTGGACTTCATGCCCGGCTAACAGGCCGGCCCCGACGGCACGGACTGGCCCGACCGCCTGATCGGGGACATGCCCAACGTCTACCTCTACGCGGCGAACAACCCCTCCAAAGCCATGCTGGCCAAGCGGCGGGCCGGGGCCGTCACCGTGACGCAGCTCACCCCGCCACTGGCCGCGCCGGGCCTCTACAAGGGCCTTGCCGAGCTCAAGGACAGCCTGTCGCGCTGGCGCGAGACCGCGCCCGACGCCCCGGACCGCGCCGAGCTCGCGGCGCTGATCACCGAGCAGGCCGTGGCGGCGGACCTCGCGGGGGACGATCCCGAGACACTCTGGCTGGACCTTCTGGAAACCGAACAGGCGCTGATCCCCGAGGGCCTGCACGTCGTCGGCCGGCCCGTGGGCGCCAAGGCGCGCGCCGACATGATCGCCCTGATGAGCGAGGCCGACGCCGCGACCCGCGCCCGCGCCGACACGCTGCTGCAACGGCAGACGGAACTTCCCGCCCTTCTGAACGCGCTGGACGGCAGGTTCACGCCGCCCGCCCCGGGCGGCGACCTGATCCGCGCGGCTGCTCGAGATGCATTGCGCCACGCCGCGCAGCGTGGCGCCGGTGCTGTGGGGCTCGAACAACATCAAGTCGGACGGCGCGCCGATGGCGCAGGCGCGGGCGCTGATGGGCGCGCTGGGCCGGGTCGACACGGCGTACCAGAACCTCGAATCCGTGGAGCTGGGGATCACGTCGGTGGACCATTACTTCGACACGCTGGGCGGCATCTCGCGCGCCGTCAAGCGCGCCCGCGGCGGACAGGAAGCGGCGATCTATGTCTCGGACACCACGCGCGGCACGGGCCGCATCCGCACCCTGGTCGACCAGGTGCTCGAGACGCGGTCGCGCGCGCTCGACCCGAGGCTCCACGAGGCGCTGCGGGAGCACGGACGCGGCCACCCTCGACGCGCTGCGCGAGGCCGCGGACGCCATGGAGGACCCCATGGAAGGCATGGCGGCCGAATGACGGCGCGCGGCGCACACGACACCCGCCGGGGTGGGGGCCAGCCCCCACACCCCCGGGGTATTTTCACCAAGAAGAAACAG
Organism: Roseovarius halophilus (ex Wu et al. 2025); assembly: GCF_047086965.1. NCBI lineage: Bacteria > Pseudomonadati > Pseudomonadota > Alphaproteobacteria > Rhodobacterales > Roseobacteraceae > Roseovarius > Roseovarius halophilus (ex Wu et al. 2025). Next base: position 17,914 of record NZ_JBKOTX010000112.1, read on the forward strand.
GGGGCGCTGCCCTCCGGAAGGAGACCAACATGAGCCCGCGCGACGCGATTGTGAGCCTCGAGGGGCGCGACGGATCGGTCGCGGTGCACCAGCACCCGTCGATGAAGATCGAGGGCGCCAAGGTGTTCTCCGTCTTCGGCAAGGGCGGGATCGGCAAGTCCACCACCAGTTCCAACCTGTCGGCGGCCTTCACCCGGCTGGGAAAGCGGGTGCTGCAGATCGGCTGCGACCCCAAGCCTGACAGCACGTTCACCCTGACGGGACGGCTTCAGCCGACGGTGATCGACATCCTCAAGGAGGTGGCTTTCCACCCCGAGGAGTTGCAGCCGGAGGATTTCGTGAGCGAAGGTTGGGGCGGCGTGCACTGCGTGGAGGCCGGCGGACCGCCCGCCGGCACGGGCTTCGGCAGCTATGTCGTGGGGCAGACCGTCAAGCTGCTCACGCAGCATCACATGCTGGAGCAGACCGACGTGGTGATCTTCGACGTGCTGGTCGACGTGGTCTGCGGCGGCTTCGCCGCGCCGCTCCAGCACGCCGACCGGGCGATGATCGTCACCGTCAACGACTTCGGTTCGATCTACGCGATGAACCGGATCATCACCGCGGTGCAGGCCAAGGCCAATAACGACAAGGTCCGTCTGGCCGGCTGCGTCGCCACCCGGTCGACCGACACCGACGAGGTGAACCGCTATTGCGACCGGGTGGGGTTCAACCGCATCGTCCACATGCCCGACGTGGACGCCATCCGCCGTTCGCGGCTGAAGAAGAAGACGCTTTTCGAGATGGACGACGACGAGGACATCGTCGCCAGCCGCAAGGAATACGTGCGGCTCGCGGAGACACTGTGGAACGGGACGGAGGGGGTGGCCCCCACCCCGATGGAGGACCGCGACATCTTCGAGCTGCCGGGAGTCGACTGATGAGCTACGAGGCCAACCGCGCCCGCGTCGTGGCGCTTCTTTACGCGATGTTCCAGCTGGACATGGGCCTGTCGGCGGTGATCCTCGGCTGGTTTCTGCGCGATTTCTCGCCGCTGCGGCTGGTGCGCGTGGTTCAGGGCGCGGCCGTGGCGGGCATCGTCCTCAACCTTGTCGCGCTGTGGAAACAGGAAAGGGTCCGCCCGATGAGCCGGGGCGAACGCGCCGCGACCGCGCTTTCGCACGGCATTGGCGGACCTGACGGGCGGCGGACAGGCCGGGCGGCTGCTGGCCGTGGTGTTCCTCGGCACGATGGGATTCAGCATGCAGGACGTGCTGCTGAAGCCCTATGGCGGTGAGATCCTCGGGCTTTCGGTGGCTCCTCTTCCGTGAGCGCGCCACCGATGCGGCGTTCCACCTGGGCACGGAACTTGGAAATCCGTTCGCGAACAAAGGCTTCGTCGAAGTCGTTGTAGCGATACATCACG
>NZ_JBKOTX010000113.1:0-19310 GCF_047086965.1 Roseovarius halophilus (ex Wu et al. 2025)
CAAGGCCCGCGCCCGAGGCTATCGCACGACACGGAACTTCATCAACATGGCCTACCTCGTAGCCGGCCGGCTTACGCAACTGCCCGCATCACCCTACGACACAACATCTCGTGTGGTAACAACCTGAACCGGGAACCGCCAACCCACACAATCCGCGAAGAAGCCACATTTTGTGACAGGCTATCTCACACAGCAAGCACTGCAGGCGCACGCACAGGCATGAATATTCATAAACTGCGCAGATTATTGAAGGCACTGTAAGGCGGCACAGGCAGGGCTGCACACTGCGTGGAACGGCGATGCTGAACACGCTGCAGCACACGGAGCAGGCAACGGCGGAGAGCAACGGTGTGGAGGCGTTGCTATTCTTCAATGTATTCAAATAAACCAATCAACCATCTTCAGTACATCCAAAACATTGAAACAAACAATCAACCACTCAAACACATTCGCTCAAACACAACGGTAAATACACAGAGGCATTTGAAAATGACATTACTTGAAACGACATATAGGCAACTACACAGCGCAGGGCTGGTGCACTGCGCTGAGGCATTTAGCAGGAACTACTTGAACAAAAACTGTAACTGGTATGCATATCAAAAGCACACAGCACGTGATTTTAGCGTTGATGCTGCAGTACAGTGTTTACGCAGCATACGCTCACAGCAGCGTCAAACAGCGATCTCTACTGAGCAAGCCCAAGCGCTCAACGACATGGAGCAGCAACTATTGGCCCACTTACACGCTCAATACTGCGTAGCTGATGTGTGCAGCTATTAATTACAAAACCGTGCCATATGATTGTAGGCTTCCTGCAAACCTTCTGTGCTGTATGTTGCTGCTATCTCAGTTGTGCCCTCGCCTTCCACACTCAGCTTCAGGTCGTTACCACCCAACAGCTGCTTGACCACTGTCACCTCAGAGTCAACAGGCAGCCAAAGCGCCTCATCACTGTAAAACAAAGGGTGCGTTGTGCCTCGCACTACAGCAGAAGCCAATAAAATATCGCCAAACTCTTCGCTAAGCCATATTTGCACACTGGGCATAGTGCTTCCGTATTTGAATGCGATCATCAAATACAACTCACCGTCTCCGGTTTTCACTTTTGCTTGTGTCACCGTCAGATCAGCTGGCTCTGTCGCCACCCAGCAATCAGTGTCGTATTGGAAAGCGCTCCAATACCCAAAACTGCCCAAAAGCTCAGTTTCTGCCGTCACAGCACTGGGTTGTGCTGCCACCCAAGCAATTGCCACTGCGTATAGGTTCGTTTTCCAGCTCATGTTCAGCTCACACATCTGCTACGCACGCAACATGCACAGATGTTATACATTATACAATCCCTAACATCTCCACTCAATCACCAATAAAAACAAGCACTTGCTTCAAACGCAAAATCTGGTCGTGCGCAAAAATGTTTGAATTTACATTTACACGTAAGAATACAACACATTTTGGGAGACTGCGCAATGAAACAGGCCAAGCTACTAACACAACAGGAGCGCAAGCGACTCTCAGCTGTGATCGACAGCAAGCGCCACGCAACACGCAATCACACAGCAGTGGCACTCAGCTTTTACGCGGGCCTGCGTGCGTGTGAGATTGCTGCACTGCGGATTGGCGATGTGTTTGACGAAGGCGGTGCTGTACGCGACATGATACACTTGCGGGCAGCGCAGACGAAGGGCAGCGACTCTGCAACGGTGCTTGTGAACCGTCGCCTGGCGCAGGCGCTCACACGCTACGCCAAGCAGTATCCCACACGCGCAGCCCAACCAAACGCGCCGCTGATCTACTCAGGCAAAGGCGGCCACTTCACACCACAGACCATCGTCAACCTGTTTCAAACACTTTACCGTGCAACTGGTATTGCAGGTGCAAGCTCACACAGTGGTCGCCGTCAATTTGTAACGGAACTGGCTGACAAGGGCATCAACGCTCGTGTTATCCAAGCCCTCGCCCGCCACAAGCACCTCAACACCACACAGCGCTACATTGACTTGAACGAGCGCAAGCTGCGGTCAGCTGTGGAGCTGGTGGATTACTGAATTCGCTTAAACGTTAGTTGTCAACGCAATACTCTACCATAGTCCATTGAGGCTCAGCGCGTGTCACCCACTTGCTTTTACACTGCTCATAAACGGCGTTATCAACGTTTTGATTGTCTACTTCATACTGAATGTTGAGGAAAGCTTCCGCTTGTTGCTCTAACTCGTATGCAACCATATCAAATTGATAGTTGCGCGAGGAAAGCCATTTCTCCACCGCAAAACTCAAAACTTCATCTATCAGCTCAACCGGTTCTTGCACAGTATAAAGATTCAAAAGTTCAACGGTATCGGCGTAACCACCCCTTTGCTGCTCCATACAGTAATCAAACATACCTGCGTCCAAAACACCACGTTCTGTCCACTTATCCTCACAATGGGCAGTGGCTTTGCCCGCATCGAACGCGGGTTGTGCAAGTGTTGAAGCCGGCAAAACAGCAAAGGCAAAACAAACCAGTAGACGCTTCATCTCAATATCCCCATCAGTGTAGCTGCACATCGCTAGCAACTAAATGCTGCACTCGCAAGCAGTCCAGCCATAATTCCGTGCATTCCCACTATGCCCCTCTCCACCGCTGTCAATGATTTTCACTGGGCAACGCATCAAGCAAAATCTGTGCATTTTTGTGCGCAAAAGCCACACTAGTCACCGCCCAAGCTGCGCACTGCATCGTTGCGTGGCGGTTGTGGCTGCACGCGCTGAGGACGCTGCACATCAACACTGGCGGCAGCTTTGGCGTCGGGTGCAACGGCAACATTGCTCTGCTGCGGCCCTGCACTTGGCGTCTTTGGCGGTGGTCTCTGCTGCACCTTTGGCGCAGCGGATTTGGGCTTGTCGCCCTGTTTGATCTTCCCGTCCAGTTTGTTCGCCAGGTAGCTTGCGGTGTTCGCAAACAACTTGAGATCCGCAATGTTCTGGTCAGCACTGGCAGCGCCAGCACCCTTTTCGATCACTGAAATCAACCGCCTTATCTCGTCACGCTCACTCAACAACGCCTCCCATACACGTGTGCAAAATCACCACCCCAAAACTGTAAGTACTCCACCGCAAGATTTTGCAGCACACAAAAACTGGGCTGCACACAACTTTGGATACCCACGTATTTACCTTTCCCCCGCAGCACATCATCCAAAATCGCCTAACCTCCGTTACATCAAAGTTTGATGTAAACTTGACTGCATTAGTAAATAATTGGGATGGCAAATTGTGTGCTTGCACAGCGCAGGATCTAAACATCTGCTACCGCGCAGCCGTTGGCGCTTGCGATTTGGTTTTTGACGGCGAGCTTGGTTTGGCGTTGATAAATGCTTTAATTTAGCCTTGCACCTTCACACAATGCACACTGCCACTCAACACCAAACTTACAAAAGATAAAACAAGTAATTAACAGTCAGTGTAGTTGCTCGCCATACATTTCTGCGCACGGTCTTGCGCTTCAACTATTTGTTCTGCTGTCATCTTTTCAGCTATGCGATTGCGTTTTTTTGCTCCTTCATCAAAACCGTTAGCAGCGGCAATATTATACCACATGTGCGCTATCTCATAGTTTTGCACTACGCCATCGCCATTGTAATACATCACGCCCAAGTTGCTCTGCGCTCTTACATCGCCTTGTTCAGCCGCAGCACGATACCAACGCAAAGCCTCTGCGAAGTTTTGCACTACGCCATCGCCATTGATATACATCCCGCCTAAGCTGAACTGCGCACTTGCATCACCCTGTTCAGCCGCAGCACGATACCACCGCACAGCTTCTGCATAATCTTGCTCTACACCTTGTCCGAGTTCGTACATCACGCCCAAGATGCTCTGCGCTCTTACATCGCCTTGTTCAGCCGCAGCACGATACCAACGCACAGCCTCTGCGAAGTTTTGCACTACGCCATCGCCATTGATATACATCCCGCCTAAGCTGAACTGCGCAATTGCAAAACCTTGTTCAGCCGCAGCACGATACCACCGTACAGTTTCTGCGTAGTTTTGCACTACGCCATCGCCATTGTAATACATCAAGCCCAAGCCGACCTGCGCTCTTACATCGCCTTGTTCAGCCGCAGCAGTGCAAGGCTTTACGGCGAGCTGAAATTCAGAATTACTAATATAGCTGCCACACAGCTCAACGTCACTGGTTACAGCTGCACTTGCCGACATACATATCGCTGCCGTTGCAGCTGCTATTCCGTATTTCATCGTTCGCCCCTCAATCTGCTCTACAGACATCCAGCTTGCCCAAGCGCGCCGCGCTGTCAACCCGCAACACACAAGCTGCACAAGCGCTGTACAGCCGCCTTCCTGCCCTACTGTGCATGCCGACAGCGGAGCAGCACCCAAACGCACTGTGTGCAGCTCGTTGGCAGCCATCGCTTACATCAAACTTTGATGCAACCTTTGCATCACTTTTTGCAGTAAAGCTGATTAAATAGAAATGAGCAACTCGCAGCTCTTTGTGCACTCATACATCTAATTAGGCGCTGTAATCAGCTCGTAAACACGCCATTCTTCAGTCGCTTTGTCGTAAATCGTCTTAGCTGAAAAGTTTGTGCGCAGCATCGCACCAAAAGCATTTTCGGAATCAACGTAACCGGAGATATCAAAACGACACCCTTCCCCTTCTACAATAATCGTCGATGATGGGGCTAAATAGGTTTCTGGTGGCTTGGAAAAAACGGCCGTTAATGGCGCACGCAATGTGGACTTAACTTCGTCTTTAACTTCAGCATATGCGGCAAAATAGTCCTCGCATCCGGTGAGCTGTTCAGTTTTACAACCGACCATAACCTGCGATAGCAGACCACCACAAATTAGTACAACGAACCTAGCACGCCACTTTCCATCAAACATGTACGGCACCTTTTCTACTCGCGTTTACCGATGAGGCATTGCGCATGTATACCCGCACTGAGAACCGCTTGAGCGCCACTTAAATTTTTTCCTCACTTACACGAGATGCATTCGTTGCCATACATAGGTCAGCAAAGTTCACTACTCTTTTTCCACCAAACTATCGGCAATTTTCTGCAGATTTTCATAATTGCGAATTAACAATGCCAGAGCGCCGAAAATAATTATCACAACCGTATAATACAACACTGTGCCAATTATTGCTTCTAATGTCGTATAGTTGAACACGAGCCCACTTGCCGTGTTTGCTACAACCCAAAACAGCACAGGCGCAAATAGTAAGATTGACAACAGTAACTCAACAAAGAACAAGAACACAGTTGCAATAATTTTAATTGCCATAACATACCCCCCTCTGATACCGCATTTTGAGCCAACAAAGCCGTACGGTGACATGCAACTGCACGCCAAGCTCACTGTCAACCCACACACAAGCAACACAAGCGCTGTACAGCCGTCACCCTGCCCCACAATGCACACTGACAGCGGACTAGCACTTAGCCGCACTGTGTGCTGCTCGTTGACGCCTGTGCGCTTACTTCAAACTTTGATGTAACAGTTACATCACACTTTGCAGTAAAGTTGACTATTTAAGTCAGTCCAATTCGCGCTCTGCCTGCTGCGCCTTGTATCCGTGCCGCGTGCGCACCAGTGCCTCAGCATCAATCACGCCACGCCTAATATAGAAATTTTCCAAGTAGTCGCGCCCTGTACCCATATTCACAGCAAGCATATCAAGCACAGCGTGCGTATGTCCCAGCTCTCCAAACATCTGCTCTGCATAGTAATGTCGCAAACTGTAAGCGCTGCGCCTGTCACCATCTTCCGTGTATAGCAGCCCAGCTTCATCAAGCAGCTTGGCAAACGTTTTGTAGAAACCCGTTACTTGCTTGCCCTGCGCATTACAAAACAGCCAATCGTCACGTTCTGTATGCCCTGTCAGCTTGCATAGTTCTTCGTACCAAAACATCAAATCTGCAGTGCTGGTTACTTCACGTGCGCCCGTTTTCGTGTCTTCTGCAACTTCAATCCCCAAGCCAGTATCACCAAGCAAAGTAAGCGTAAAACTGATGTCTTTATGCTTAAGCTTGAGCACTTCACCTGTGCGCATTCCTGTGTACGCAAGAAAATGCACGTAAATCTGTAACAGCTTACGATTTCGTTTGTGTGCAGCGTTTACACGTCTATCGTTCTTGCCTCGTCCTTCAACCCACTGCTGCAAATACTCTTGCAGCTGCAAAAATTCCTGCTCGTCAAAGCTTGCACGTCGCTTTGCCTTTATGCCCTTGCGTGCATATGGGTTTTGTATTTGCGGCTGGTAATTAATAAGCTTCATACTATTAGCCCAGCCAAACACTTCACGCAGTGCGCTTTGCTCCATATCCAAGCTTTTTTTAGCAGGATTTATTGCAAAGTTAGGATACTTTATTCGCTCTTCTTCGCTTGCTCGCGCCCAGTATGTTTGTCGCCAGTTCCAGTAGCCCGTTACAAAGCTGTGTGTAAGCTCTTCAACTTTATGATCGCCAAAATATGCCAGCCAGTAACGTTTCGCGTGTTTTTCATACCACTCAACACGCTTGTTTTTGCCAGTGCGCCCTTTAGCAAACCAGTGCTGTTCAAGTATTTTCTTTTTATCAGCCCACCAAAGCTCGTACATATCCCTAAAAGTCAGCGTCGTTACAGCTTGCTTGGCACGTGCTTTCAGTCGCAAGTCGTCATAAGCATCAAGCGCAATTCGTCGCGCTTCTTCCAAATCAGTTTCACCAGTACTGCGCTGTACGTAGGTAACTTTGTTACCTTTCACGTCTTTCATACCCTTTACGTGTACACGCATATGATAGACGGGACGCTTAGCATGTTGACGATGGAACAAAATAATTTGCCCATCTTTTAGCTCAACTTTGTTTACGTAGCTTTTGCTCATCGTTACGCCGCCAATAGTCTAAACATTATAGGTTGTTTTCAACTCTCTCCCACAACGCCTTGTCCCGTTCTCTGCGTTCTATGTTTGACTGATAAATTTCTTGCAAGCGTTCTGCTAAAGTATCACCTCCATAATACTTACTCGCAATTAAAATTGCTGCTCCAACGCAGTAATTCTGGTATCTTTCATTGTTTACCATTTTCCACGCAGATGCCGTTTCTAGTAATATCAAAAAAGCAGCTTCTTTTATTGGACGATCTCTGTAAACATCCACTTCTTGCACAAAGCTTAACTCGCCAGCCATAAAATGGTCTGCGCTATCAGCAATTTCCTCCTTTGCAATGATTACACCAGGTAAACTCTTGTCTCGTTCGCCAAATTGAAAGCAAACCTTAGCAAGAGCATTGTTCACAACCCACAGCACCCTTGTCGTTCTAAACATCTTTGTCCCCTGTATCGTTTTGTCGTAAAAATAACGTAAAATCAGCGTCATCATCTGTCTAGCAAAACTGTGTTGTTAAACTTTTGTCAGCGCAAGATGTAGAAAAGGCGCTGCAAAAAACAGCGCCTTTCCAAGCATTTAGCAATTTTAAGCAAGTTCCAAGTCTAGCGCTTGGAGAACTGGAAGCTGCGGCGGGCCTTGCGGCGGCCGTACTTTTTGCGCTCCACCACGCGGCTATCGCGGGTCAGGAACCCGGCGGCCTTGAGCGAGGCGCGCAGGCTGGGATCATAGAGTTGCAGCGCCTTCGAGATGCCGTGGCGCACTGCGCCGGCCTGCCCCGACAGCCCGCCGCCCTTGACGGTGGCCATGACGTCGAACTGGTCGGCCACGCCGGCCACGTCGAAGGGCTGGCGCAGCAGCATCTGCAACACGGGACGGGCGAAATAGGTTTTCAGTTCCTTGCCGTTCACCGAGACCTTGCCCGAGCCGGGCTTGATCCAGACACGGGCGACCGCGTCCTTGCGCTTGCCCGTGGCATAGGACCGGCCCAGGTCGTCGCGGACAGGCTCGCGCGGGATTTCTTCCACAACCGGGGTTTCGGCGCCTTCGGCCACCTGGCCCAGTTCTTCGAGGGAATTGACTTGATCGGCCATCAGTATGCGCTCCGGGTGTTCTTGGAGTTCATGGACTTGACGTCCAGAACTTCGGGCTTCTGGGCATCCATGCCGTGGTCGGTGCCGGCGAAGACGCGCAGGTGGGTCATCTGCTTGCGGGCCAGCTTGTTGCCCGGCAGCATCCGCTTGACCGCCTGGGTCACGACACGCTCGGGGTGGGCGCCGTCGAGGATCTGCTCGGCGGTGCGGTTCTTGATCCCGCCCGGGTGGCCGGTGTGCCAGTAGTAGGTCTTGTCGGTGCGCTTCTTGCCCGTCATCTGCACCTTGTCGGCGTTTATCACGATGACATTGTCGCCCATGTCCATGTGCGGGGTGAAGGACGGCTTGTGCTTGCCGCGCAGACGCGTGGCCACGATCGAGGCGAGACGGCCCAGAACGACGCCCTCGGCGTCGATCACGACCCACTTCTTCTCGATATCTGCCGGAGTCGCAGAATAGGTTTTCATGTGTTTCGGCCCTGATTGGGTTTCGGATGGGCGCGTTGTAAGGGTTTGCCCAGCGCAGTCAAGCGACTTTGCCGATGATTTTCCGTTCAATTTCTGAGGTTTGACAAATAGGTAACCAGATACCCCATCACTCGGGGCGACAGATCCCGCCACGGGCGACGGCGATGCCCGTCCGCACCGCCAGCCCCAGCACCACCAATATCAAAAGGCCGAGCGCGACCGCCCCGATCAGCAGGTGCGCCAGCGTCCCCGCGAGCGCGGCAAACCGGAACGAGGCGATGGCCAGCGCGGCCAGCGGAAAGCTCAGCGCCCACCAGGACAGGGCAAAGGGCAACCGCCCCAGTTTGGGCACCTGGACCATCACCAGCGCGGCAAAAATGTAGGCGGTATAGATCAGCCCGCGCGCCAGCCCGTCGAGCCCGCCCGCCAGCGCCACATGGGCCACGAAGGCCACCGAGGGCGGGGCGATCAGGATCACCATGGTGGGAAACAGCCGCGCCGGGATCGGGTCGTGAAAGATTAGGCGATTCATCACCAGTGTCAGCAGCACAACCCAGAACATCAGTCCGCCCGAGAAGAACAGCCAGGAGGTTTCCACGTACCCCATCGGCACCCCGGCCACGGGCACGATGACATTGCCCACCGCGGGGATGAACCACGCCGGCGTCAGATGCCCCACCTGGAAACTGCGATGGCTGATCCAGCCGCTGATGACCGCCACGGTCAGCGCCCCCTGCCCGATCACGCCCACAAGCCAGACGCTCCGCGCCAGCCCGGGCCAGACCGGCCAGAGCGCCGTGGCCAGCAACAACAGCGAGATCGTGATCGTGGGAAAGAAGGCCAGTTTCACCGGGTGCTGCCATTCCGCGGCGACCGCGCCAGGATGGCGCAGCACCTTGAGGACGTAGAGCGCCGAGATCACCGCCAGCGCCAGCAGCGACAGCCCCAGCATCCCCGACGACAGCGCCCCGGCCGGCGCCCAGACCGGCGCCGCGGCATGCAGGGCCAGCGTCAGGCCCAAGAGCCCCATCACCACGGCAAAGAAGGTCACCGGGAAATGCGCCAGCCGGTCCGCCGGGGCCGCGTCAAGGCGCGTGTTGGTCATCGAAAACTCCTCGGGGCTAAAAGCCCGGCCTGTCTGGCACGGAAAATATGCCATTTCCCTGATTTGAATCAACGGGGCCTGGTCACCCCGACCGCTCCGGCGGGATCGAATAGGTCAGACCGGCCCGGGCGACCAGCGCCGGGCTGCCTTCCGAAAACAGCCGCACCTCGGTCACGCTCAGCGACCGGCCCAGCTTGAGCACCTCCGCCTGCGCCAGGATGTCGCACCCCGCCTGCGGCTTGCGCATGAAGTCGATCGAGCAGTTCGTCGTCACCGCCAGCGCCTGGCGGCCGATCCGAGCCATGGTCGCCACGTAGGCCGCCACATCTGCCAGGCCGAACATGGCCGGGCCCGAGACCGTGCCGCCGGGCCGCAGATGCCGCTCGGTAACCTTCAGGCGCATCACCAGCAGCTCCGCGTCCATCCGCTCGATCGCGAATTCCCCACGCACCTGCGGGAAAACCTCGTCGAGAAAGGCCGACATCTCCGCCACGCTCATCTGCACTGCCATCGTCCGCACCCCCTTTTACCTTCGCTGTCAGATGACTAGACTTGCCCCGAAATCGCGAAAGGAACAAGCCATGGCCCTGCTCGACCGCGCCGACCTCAATGGCGTCGCCCAGCTGGTGATGACCTCACCCGAGAACCTCAACGCGCTCTCAGATGCCATGCTGGCCGCGCTGCAGGAATCCCTCGACGAGATCGGCGAGGACGAGACGATCCGCGCCGTGACCCTGGCGGGCACGGGCAAGGCCTTCTGCGCGGGCCATGACCTCAAGGAAATGCAGGTCGCCCGCCAGGCCGAGGACGCCGGCGCGGCCTATTTCGCCGATCTCTTCACCCGCTGCACCAAGCTGATGCAGACGATCCAGGCGATCCCCCAGCCGGTGATCGCCCAGGTGCACGGCGTCGCCGCTGCCGCGGGCTGCCAGCTCGTGGCGACCTGCGACATGGCCCTGGCCGCCGAAGGAACACGCTTCGGGGTCAACGGCGTCAACATCGGGCTGTTCTGCTCGACCCCGATGGTGGCGCTGACGCGCAACGTCCCGCGCAAGCGCGCCTTCGAGATGCTCACCACCGGCCGCCTGATCGAGACCAACGAGGCGGTGGAGATCGGCCTGATCAACCGCGCCACCCCCGCAGACGACCTCGCGGCGGCCACCACCGACCTGGCCGAGACCGTGGCCGGGAAACTGGCCAGCGCCGTGCGCGTGGGCAAGGCCGCCTTCTACGAACAGGCGCAATTGCCGACCGAGGCCGCCTATGCCCATACCGGCGACGTCATGGTGCGCAACATGCTCGACCGCGACACCGACGAGGGCATCGCCGCCTTCCTGGAAAAGCGCAAACCCGACTGGGCCGGGTGAGCCACCCCGCGTCTTCTTCTGGCCGGAAATATCCCGGGGTGAATGCCGCCAGGCAGAGGGGCAGCGCCCCTGACCCGCAGGCGGCGCGCAGGCGCCGCCGAGACATCGGGCGTGGCGCAGCCACCCCGCCTGGTCACAGCCCGTAAAGCGCGCCGAACTTCTCTTCGAGGTAGCCCAGCAGCGGCTCTTCGCCGAGCTCCGCGCCGCAGGCCCGGCGGATCGTCTCGCGCGGCGTCTGCAGCCCGCCGTGGATCTGGACCCTCTCGCGCAGCCAGTCGGTGGCGGGGGTCAGATCGCCGCTCGCCAGGCCGACCTCCAGGTCGGGCACGTCGCGCAGCATGGCCGCGTGCAGGCAACCCGCATAGACATTGCCCAGGGTATAGGTCGGAAAATACCCGAACAGCCCGACCGACCAGTGCACATCCTGCAGCACGCCATTGGCGGGCCGGTCCACGGCAATGCCGAAATCCGCAGCGAAACGGTCGTTCCAGGCCGCGTCCAGGTCCGCGACCTCCAGCCGCCGCGCGATCAGGTCGCGTTCCAGGTCGAAGCGCATCAGGATGTGCAGGTTGTAATGCACCTCGTCCGCCTCGGTGCGGATGTAGCCTGACTCGACCCGGTTGATCGCGGCATAAAGCGCCTGCGGGTCCGACAGGGACAGATCGCCGAAGGCCTGCTGCATCTGCGGGAACAGCCAGCAGGCAAAGGCCTGCGATCGGCCCAGCTGATTCTCGTAGATGCGCGACTGGCTTTCATGCACCCCCATCGAGACCCCCTGTCCCACCGGCGTCAGCAGGTGGTCGGCGTGGATGTTCTGCTCGTAGGCCCCGTGGCCGACCTCATGGATCGTCGAATAGAGGCTGTTGAAGGGATCGTCCGGATTGGTCCGCGTGGTGATCCGCACGTCCAGGCCCGAACCCGACGAGAACGGATGCACCGCCTTGTCCACCCGGCCGCGGGCCATGTCGTAGCCGAAGGTCTTGGCGACAAGGCGCGCCAGCCGCATCTGCGCGCCCTCGTCGAAGCCGCCCGACAGCGGCGCGGGCGCGGGCTTGTCCAGGACGGCCTCGCGCAGGGCCACCAGGCGCGGGCGCATCCGCGCGAACATCGCCTCAAGCTCGGCCGCCGTGGCGCCCGGCTCGAAATCCTGAAGCATCGCGTCGTAGACATCGGCCCCCTCGGCGAGCGCCGCGCCCTCTTCGCGTTTCAGCGCCAGGATCTCTTCCAGCACGGGCGCGAAGGCGGCGAAGTCGTCCTCGGCCCGGGCCTGCGCCCAGATGCCCTGCGCGCGGGAGGTGACGCGCGCGATCTCGGCGGCCAGCCGCGCGGGTACCTTGCTCGCGCGCTCGTACGCGCGCCGGATCAGGCGCAGGTTGGCCGCGCGCACCGGGTCGTCGTCCTCGGCCACGGCCGCCAGCCACTCGCCCACGCGGGGATCGGTGCGGCGGGCATGAAGCACAGCCTCCATCGCCGCCATTTCCTCGGCGCGCTGCGGGGCGGCGGCGCGGGGCATCATGGTTTCCTGGTCCCAGCCCAGCCGCCCGGCGACCTGCGCCAGCGCCTGCGTGGTGCGGGCAAATTCCACCAGCGCGTCGTAGGCGGACATCTCAGGCCCCTCTGAGCGATTGAGGCAGCGGATACCGCGCCAGGTGCCGCGCCCGAAGGATCAGCACGAAGACCAGCACGGCGACAAACTGGTGCACGATCGCGATCTGCCAGGGCGCCTGGTACAGGACCGTGGCGATGCCGATCACCATCTGCAGGGTGATCGCGGCAAAGGCCGCGTTGAAGGCAAAGCGCGTGGTGTCATTGCCCGCGCGCTGCCCGCGCCGCCAGACGACGATGGCAAAGACGAACAGCAGGTAGCCCGACATGCGGTGGATGAACTGCACCAGCCCGGCATCCTCGAAGAAGTTGCGCCAGACCGGCGTCAGCTGGAACGGATCAGGCGGAAAAAAGCTCGCTCCGGTTCCCGTCGTCATCAACGGCCAGTTCGGGAAATCCCGACCCGCGTCGATCCCGGCCACCAGCGCGCCCAGCAGGATCTGCAGGAAGGTGAAATGCATCAACCCGGTCGAGAGCGAAAAGAGTTTCGGATCGGCCAGCCGCCGGGCCTGCATCAGCTCGCCCTCGGTGCGGCCCAGTTGCAAGACATACCAGGCGATCAGGCCCAGAATGACAAAGGCCAGCCCGAGGTGCGTGGCCAGCCGGTAGGAGGCCACGTCGAGCATCCCCTCCTGCAGGCCCGAATGCACCATCCACCAGCCGATGGCGCCCTGGGTGCCGCCAAGCGCGCCCAGCAGCAGCAAGCGGCCGGTCCAGCCCGCGGGGATCTTGCGCGCCAGCAGGAAGCCGGCGAACCCCAGCGCCCAGACCAGCCCGATCACCCGGCCCAGCTGCCGGTGACCCCATTCCCACCAGTAGATCACCTTGAACTCGGCCATGGACATGCCGGCGTTCTGCAACTGGTACTCGGGGATCTGCTTGTAGGCCTCGAACTCGGCGTCCCACGCCGCCTGCGACAGGGGCGGGACCGCGCCGCTCAGGGGGGCCCATTCGGTGATCGACAGGCCCGAATCTGTCAGCCGCGTCAGCCCGCCCACGGCGATCATCAGGACCACGAGCGCGAAAAGCCCCATCAGCCAGACCCGGATCGCGCCGCGCGCGCCAGACCGGCCGCCGCGCGCGATGCCGCCCGGCGCGGCGGCGGGTTTCTCGGCTGTCTCGACGTCCTGAAAGATGCTGCGGTTCTTGTCGGCCATCCGGCGTCGTCCTTCTTGTTATCCTTGCGCGTAAGCTATGCCGCCGCCCCCTGCAGGGCAAGCGAACGCGGCCACCTGTCTCAGGGGTCGTCGCGACGGCGCACCAGCTGGCGCAGCACGCCGTGCAGCATCTGCACATCGGCCCGGGTCAGCGGCATCCGCGACCACAGGTTGCGCAGGTTCAGCCGCATTGAATCGGCCTTGGTTTCGGGAAAGAAGAACCCGGCCTGATCGAGGCGCTCTTCGTAGTGGCGCGCGAGGGCCTCGATCTCGTCCCCCTCGGCCAGGTCCGTGCGCTGGCCGCGCAGGATCATGTCCTCGGCCTGTGCGACCGCGCGGCGCCATTCATAGCCCATCAGCAGCACGCATTGGGCCAGGTTGAGCGAGGCAAACTCCGGGTTGACCGGCACGGTGATGATGGCGTTGGCCCGGGCGATATCGGCGTTTTCCATCCCCGCCCGTTCCGGCCCGAAAAGCACGGCCACCTTCTCGCCCCGCCCGATCCGCTCGGTGGCGTCGCGCATGGCGGCCTCGGGGGTGAAGACCGGCTTGGTCAGCTCGCGCGGCCGCGCGGTGGTGGCGTAGACATAGGTGCGATCCGCGATTCCCTCGGCCAGGTCAGGGGCCCAAAGCGCCTCGTCCAGCAGCCGCCCCGCCCCGCTGGCCATGGCCACCGCCGCCGGGTTGGGCCAGCCGTCGCGCGGGGCCACCACGCGCATCCGGTCCAGCCCGAAGTTCCACATCGCCCGGGCGGCGGCGCCGATGTTCTCGCCCATCTGGGGGCGGATCAGGACGAAGGCTGGCTGCGGGGTGTCGCTGGGCATGGCGGTCTCGGCTTGTGATGTCAGGGGGTGCTGATACGCAAGCCGGGGCGCCACGGCAAGCGGTGGCCAAGCCGGGATTTCGGCGCTATAGCGGCGAAACCCTTACAAGACCGGTGGATACCGCAATGGCCGACGACACAGAGCAGCCCCAGATCTACCTCATCACTCCGGCAGAGTTCGAGCTGTCGGCCTTTCCCGAGACCCTGGCGCGATTGCTGGACAACGTCGAGGTGGCCTGCGTGCGTCTCGCCCTGGGCACCCGCGAGGAAGACCGCATCGCCCGGGCCGCCGACGCCCTGCGCGAGGTCACCCATGCCCGCGACGTAGCCCTGGTGATGGACAGTCACATGCTGCTGGTCGAGCGTCTCGGACTCGATGGCGTGCACCTGACAGACGGGGCGCGGTCGGTGCGCCAGGCGCGCAAGGACCTGGGCGACGACGCCATCGTCGGCGCCTTCTGCCACAACTCGCGCCACGATGGTATGACCGCGGGCGAACTGGGGGCCGATTATGTCAGCTTCGGTCCCTGCGGGGCAACACCGCTGGGTGACGGGCGGCAGGCGGACCCCGCGCTGTTCGCCTGGTGGTCGAAAATGATCGAGGTGCCCGTGGTGGCCGAGGGCGCGCTGGACGCGGACACGGTCCGCAACCTGGCCCCGGTGACGGATTTCTTCGGCATCGGCGAGGAAATCTGGGGCACCGAGGACCCGCTCGCGGCGCTGCAGGGCTTGCGCGGGGCCATGGGGGCCTAGGACCGCGACGTCCTGTCGGGCACGGCGCGGCAACGCGCCGCTCGGGTAACCGTGGCATCGTTTGCACCGCGCGGCCCTTACCCCGCCAGCACACCCGCCTGTTGCAGTCCGCCGCGCACCGTCTGCTCCAGCGCCGCGGCCAGCGCCTTGCGGGTGTCGAAATCGGCAACGGCCAGCGGCGCGTGGTAGACCACGGTCACCGTGCCCTGCGGGCGCTGCGCCAGCGTCGCCAACAGATGCGGGGCGAAGTCCATGTCGCCCCACCAGCCATAGAGCCGCGGGTCGGTGCCCTCGGGCGCTGTGTAGATCACCGAAACGGGCTGAACGCGCAGCGTCTCGCGGAAGGCTGGGGCGAAGAAGGCCTCGAACAGAGTCGGCTTGAAGGGCAGCACCCGCCGCCCGTCGGTCGAGGTGCCTTCGGGAAAGAACAGAAGCTTGTGCCCAAGCGCCAGCCGGGCCCGGAAGGTTTCGACCTGCCCACGCGCCGCGCCGCGCGCGCGGGCGATGAAGACCGTGCCCGTGGCGCGCGCCAGCCAGCCGATGCCGGGCCAGCCCGCGACCTCGGACTTGGCGACAAAATAGATCCGTTGGGCGGCATTGAGCGCGAAGATATCAAGCCAGCTTGAATGGTTTGCCACCACCGCGCCGGGGCCGGTCATCGGCCGGCCTACCCTGCCGTACGTCATGCCGAGGATGCGAAAGGCGTTGCGGCAGACCACCTGCGTGACGAAGGGTGTCCAGGGGCGGCCCGCCCCGAAGACCGGCCGTTCCACAAGGCGCAGCAGCAGCGCGACCGCCAGCCCGCCAAATACAAGCCCGACCAGAGGAATGCCGCGCAGGGCGGCCAGGGCCCAGCCTGCCGCGCCGATGCGATCCCGCGCGGGCAGGTCGTCCGAGTGCCAGGTGCTCACACCCGCGCCCCGGCATAGAGCGCCCGGCCGCGCGCGCTCATCTCGGCGGTGTCCACCACCAGGCAGACATCGGTGGTGTTGAAGGCATGGTCGACATAGGCCCCCGCGCCCACGCCACCGCCCAACCGCAGGTAGGCCTTGATCAGCGGCGGCATCTGCCGCAACGCCGCCGGGCGATCCAGGCGGTCCTCGGGTATCCTGTCCATCGGCTCGAACACCCGCGCGCGTACCCGCAACGGCGCAGGCGCCAAGTGCCGGTAATGCAACAGCGACAGCGGCTTGGCCAGCGCCCCGGGGTCGGTGCCGTGGAAACTGGCCACGCCGAACAGGATCTCGGCGCCACTGTCGCGCACATGGGCGGCCAACCCCTGCCAAAGATGGAACAGCGCGTGACCGTCGCGGTAGTCGGGATGCACGCAGGACCGGCCCATTTCCAGCAGCGTCCGCCCCGAACTGCGCAGCGGCGCGAGGTCGTATTCGGCCTCGGAATAGAACTGCCCCGCCGCGCGCGCCGCCTGTGCATCCATCAGGCGATAGACCCCGACGACCTGGTCGCCCTCGGGCCGGGCGCGGTCGCGCAGCAACAGGTGGCTGGCATAGGCGTCGAAATCGTCCTGTTCGATTCCGGCCGTATGATCGACGCCGTCGCCACCGGCCCCCATCTCGGCCACGAAGACGCGATAACGCAGGGCCTGGGCCGCACGCCGGTCTTGCGACGTGCGCGCCAGCGCGGTTTCGAATCGGGGGGCGGGCCGGGTCATTCTGGGATCACGGTCTGGGGAACACGCGCGCCTTCTAGGACGCGGGCCCGGCCTTGGCAACGGGCCGCGCGCTGCCACTGCGAAACGCAACTCTTGCGGGTATCCGCACAAGCCCTTAACGTGGCGTCACCCCGACCCGACGAGGATCAGCATGACGCGTCTGCCATCCAGAACAACCTTGCCCTCGTCAGGGAATGTTACCGTAACCCGACCGCCGATGTTCGATTGCACCTGTCCCACGCCCCAGTCCGGCCGGTCCGGGTGGCGTACCAGCATCCCCGGTTCCAGAAAGCTGTTGTTATCCTCCATGTCCGTCCCTGACCTTTCCGCCCTGATCGGCTCTCGCATTTGTCATGTCATCATCAGCCCACTTGGGGCAATCGGCAACGGTGTCGAGCTTCTCGCGCTCTCGCAGGCCGCAGCGCCCGAGGAAATAGAGCTGATCAATCGCAGCGTGGCCAATGCCAACGCCAAGGTCCAGCTTTTCCGGCTGGCCTTCGGCACCGCCGATCCGGACCAGAGCGTGGCCGCCGCCGAGATCGCCACCCTGCTGGGCGCCTATTTTGCCGAAAGCAAGACCACCTGCGAGGTGCCGCAGGCCACTCCCCTACCCCGCCCCGAAGCCAAGGCGGCCCTGCTTGCCACCCTGTGTCTGGACAGCGCCCTGCCCCGCGGCGGCACGATCCGCCTGACCCGCAGCGGCACCCGCTGGACTGTGGCGGCGACGGGCGCGCTGAAGCCCGACCCGGAGAGCTGGGCCGCACTGGAGGGCGCGGCGCCGGCGCAGGCCCCGACGGCCAGCACGGTGCACTTCGCCCTGTTGCCGCAGGCGCTGGCCGATCTGGGCCGCGACGCCCGGATCATCCGCGCGCCCGAGCGGCTGGCCATTGCCTTCTAGCCGCGCACCGTCCCGTCGCCCTCGACCAGGTACTTGAAGCTCGTCAGTTGTGCCGCCCCCACGGGGCCGCGGGCGTGCATCTTCCCGGTGGCGATGCCGATCTCGGCGCCCATGCCGAATTCCCCACCATCGGCGAACTGCGTCGAGGCGTTGCGCATCAGGATGGCGCTGTCGAGCCGCGTGAAGAAATGTGCCGCCGCCGCGTCGTCCTCGGTCAGGATCGCGTCGGTGTGACTGGAGCCGTAGCGGCGGATATGAGCCAGGGCTTCGTCAATGTTCTCGACGACTTTCGCGGCGATCTTCATGTCGAGGTATTCCATGCCCCAGTCGGCCTCGGTCGCGGGCGCGGTGCCCTCCAGCCCCGCGGCATGAACTTCGACGCCTGCGGCCTTGAGATCATTGACAATCTCCTGCCCAAGCGCCTGCGCGTCGCGGTGCACCAGCAGGCATTCGGCGGCGCCGCAGATGCCCGTGCGCCGGGTCTTGGCGTTCAGGACCACCCGCCGGGCCTTTTCGGGGTCGGCGGCCTTGTCGATATAGATGTGCACGATGCCTTCGAGATGGGCAAAGACCGGCACCCGCGCCTCGCGCTGGACCAGACCGACCAGCCCCTTGCCGCCGCGCGGGACGATCACGTCGATGGTCTCGACCATGGTCAGCATCTGCTGCACCGCCGCGCGGTCGCGGGTCGGCACCAGCTGGATCGCGTGCTCCGGCAGGTCCGCCGCCATCAGCCCCTCGACCATGCAGGCATGGATCGCGCGCGAGGAATTGAACCCCTCTGAGCCCCCGCGCAGGATCACGGCATTGCCCGACTTGAGACAAAGCGCCCCGGCATCGGCGGTCACATTGGGGCGGCTTTCATAGATCACGCCCACGACGCCCAGCGGTGTGCGCACGCGGCGGATGTGCAGCCCGCTGGGCCGGTCCCAGGCCTCGATCACCTGGCCCACGGGATCCTCCTGCGCGGCCACCGCGCGCAGTCCGTCGCAGATGCCCTGGATGCGGGTCTCGTCCAGCATCAGCCGGTCCAGCATCGCCGGGGACAGCCCCTTGTCGCGGCCAAAGGCCATGTCGGCGGCGTTGGCCTCGACGATCTCGGCGCGGGCCGTCCAGACCGCCTCGGCAGCGGCTTCCAGCGCCTGTCGCTTGGCCGCGGCGGGCGCGAAGGCCAGTTCGGCGGCGGCGGCCTTCGCGTTCCGTCCAAGTTCTGCCATCATGGTGTCGATCTCGCTCATGTCGCCCCTCTTCCTTTCATGTCACAAGGTCGTCGCGGTGGATCAGAACCGCGCGGCCCGGGTAGCCCAGGATATCCTCGATCTCGTCGCTGCGGTGCCCGGCGATGGCGCGTGTCTCGGCAGCGCTGTAGCGGCTCAGGCCGGTGGCCAGCACCTTGCCGCCCGTGTCCGCGACAGTCACCGGGTCGCCGCGCTGGAAATGGCCCGAGACCCCGGCCACGCCGGCCGGCAGCAGGCTGTTGCCGCCCGCCAGCGC
>NZ_JBKOTX010000114.1:0-19235 GCF_047086965.1 Roseovarius halophilus (ex Wu et al. 2025)
GACGACAAAACGGGGGCGCATTGTGGGGCGGCCACCATAGCCGTGTTGAATTATCACGTATTATCAATAGATTAACGGGGTATTTTGGTGCCCCCAGAGAGACTCGAACTCCCGACCTACTGATTACAAATCAGTTGCTCTACCAGCTGAGCTATAGGGGCTTTTTGGAGCCATACGCGCTCTTGCGGCGTGCCGCAACCCGGTTTCTGCATTCCCTGCCCTGCCGGCCGTGGTGGTGGGCGCGTAGGGCGGGCGATCGGCGGAATCCGGTTTAACTGGGCTCAAAAGCCCGTATATTGTGCATGTTCAGCAAGGCCGGGTCGGAAGCAAGATGCAGGTGGTACTTCATGCGGGCGCTCATTTCACGGATGACGACAGGCTGCTTTCCTGCCTGACGGACAATCGCGACACGCTTGCGCGGTACGGCACGAACGTGCCCAGCCCGCGCAAGTATCGCAAGCTCCTGCGTGACACGGTTCATGCCGCGCTGAGCACCGGCGTTTCCGACGAGAGCCGCGACATCCTGATCGACGCGATCGCGGTGGACGGCGCCGCCGACCGGCTGGTCCTGGCCAATCCCGGTTTTTTCGGCACCCCGCGGATGGCCCCGTCGGGCGGGGTTTTCTACGCTGCCGCCGAACAGAGACTGGGCGTGGTCCGGCAGATATTCCCGAGGGACACGATCGAGCTGTTCCTCGCGATCCGCAACCCGGCCACGTTCCTGCCGGCGCTGCTGCAGGATACGGATTTCGAGACCCTGCCTGACCTGTTGCGCGGGGCGGACCCGATGCAGATGCGCTGGTCGGAGCTGATCAGGCGCATCCGGGCCGCGCATCCCGAGATATCGATCATCGTCTGGTGCAACGAGGACACGCCGCTGACCTGGGCGCAGTTGATCCGCGAGCTGGCGGGCCTTGACCCGACTGTCGCGATCAATGGCGAATTCGCGCTGCTGGAGGAAATCATGAGCGCGGCGGGCATGAAACGGTTCCGTGCCTATCTCGATCAGCACCCCGGCATGACGGAGGTCCAGAAAAGGCGCGTGATCGCCGCGTTCCTCGACAAGTTCGCCGACGAAAGCGCCATAGAGGAGGAACTCGAGATCCCCGGCTGGACGGAGGAGATGCTCGACGCGCTCAGCGACCTCTACGATGACGATGTGCACGAGATACAGCGAATCACCGGCGTGCAGATGATCACGCCCTGACACCGGGGACGCGCGGCGCCCGTGATCTGGCGTGCAGCACGGCAGATGTTTCCGGCCCCGCGGCAAATCCGCCGCGCCGATCCGTCTATCGCGCCGAAACAGCCTGCGCTATCCTGCGGCAATGGCACGTCTTCTGATCATCCTCGGCCTTGCGCTGGTGGCATTGGGCCTTTTGTGGGGCCCGCTTTCCCGGTTGGGTCTGGGCAGGCTGCCCGGTGACATCGTTATCGAGCGCGACAGCTTCACGCTTTATATCCCGATCACGTCCGCGATACTCGTCTCGGTCGCCGTTTCGCTGGTCGTGACGCTGGTCCGTCTGCTGCTGGGCCGGTGAGTTGATGCGTCGGTCCGTGTCAGCATGGCACGCGTTCCGGGCGGCAACGCTCGTTGTGGCACTGCTGTTGCCGGGCGTCGGCACTGCGGGCCCCGAGCTGTGCCTGCCCCATCCATACACCGCGCCCCCGGGCGCGTCAGCCGCGCGCATCGCCCGGACGGTCGAGGCGATAACACCGATTCTGGTCGAATTCGCGTCGATGCGGGATGCCGTGGACGAGGAAAAGCCGGAAATCTGCCTGTCGGACGCGCTGCGCGACGCGCATGGCTACCTCGATCCGGCCGCAAACAGGATCGTGCTGGGGGCGACGCTTGGCGCCGAGATGCGCAGCGCGGTGCTGCTGCACGAAATCCGCCACCTTTCCCAGATCCGGCGCCGCGCCTGCCCGGGCGCGACGGCGTCGATGCGGGCCAACGCCATCGGGGTCATGGCGATGGAGGCCGACGCGAGCGCGATAACCGCGCTGGCGGCATGGTACCTGAAGGAACGCGGCGATCCGGGCGTTTGGAACGCCCTGTCGGTATGGCCCACTCAGGCGGACATCACCGTTGCCTTCGCCGCCGAGATGCAACGCAGCGCGCAGATTTCCCGCGCGGTCGAAGCGGCCTTTGCGCAGTGGTACGCATCGGACCAGCGCCGCGATCTGTACTATGTCGCGGCCTGCGCCGATTACCTGGACGAGAAGGACCGCACGAAGGCCCGCTTTCAATACGAGCCCCTGCCGGAGGATTTCCTGCAACGCCTGTGTCGCCTGCCCGGCGGCCACGGATACGCGTGTGCGCCGCCCGCCGGGCCCGTGCGCTAGCTTGACGCCACGTTCAGAAATCAAAGAGTTCGTCGAGGAACCCGCCGCGCTTCTTCTTCTTGGTGTACGACCGATCATCGACCTCCCGGTCGCGGGTCTGCGGCGCCTCGGGCGCGGAGCGTTCGATGATCTTGTCGAGTTCCCCGCGATCAAGCCAAACACCGCGGCATTTCGGGCAATAATCTATCTCGACACCGGCACGATCCGTCATGACAAGGTCGGTTCCGTCGATGGGGCACTGCATCATCAATCTCCTGTTGGCTCCATACTCATGTCATTTGGGTATCGGCCGCGGCCTGCGCAACCGCCCCGGCCCCGAGGCCAAGCGTCAATCCGCCATCAACGACCAGACCGCAAGGGCGATCAGCAGGACACCGCCCGCGATATCGGACAGCGCGTAGAACCTGCGATGGACGCGATGGCCGACCCGTAGCCCGACATAGGTGAAGCTGACCGAGCAGACCATGATCGTGACAGCGAGGGCAAACGGCGGCGCCCCGCCCAGCCCGAGGCTGAAACCGACAACGAGGTTGTCGACAGACAGCCCCGCCGACAGCATGACGAGCCCCCGCCAACCGGTCAGCACATCCGCGAGGTTGCGCTGCACCGCGTCATCGCGCGTGCCCGAGAAGATCGCGACAATGCCCATGGCAGCAAGCAGCGCCGGGCCGAGCCACATTGCCGCGCCAGCGATAACCGAGGCCGCGTGGTAGCCCAGCCAGACACCCAGAAACGGCACGGTGAATTCGAAACCGGCAAAAACGGTCAGGATGCGCGCGGTGTGGCGTCCGTGGCCAAGCGCCCCGAGACAGAGCGCGACGCCCATGTTGTTCGCCGCGATCGCCACGCCTACGAGAAGTAGCTGCCCGCCCTGCTCCAGCATGCCGCTTTCACATCCCGCCGGAGGCTCAGCGGATCACGTGGACGGAACAGTTCGCGTGCCGGACGACCTGCGTCGCGGTGCTGCCGATGACCAGGTCGCTCATGCCGGGGCGGTGGCTTGCGATGACGATGCAATCCACGTCGTTTGCCTCGGCCCAGTCGACGATGGTGCGGCCGGAATGCCCCTCCACGACCAGCCCCTCGGCATCGGGCAATTCCGCGGCCATGTTGGCCAGTTCGGTCTGCACGGCATCCCGGCTTTCGGCCAGGTAATTCCGCGGGACATAGGAAATCGCGTAGCCGGGAATCTGCTCCATCACGTGGATGAGGGTGATGCGCCCCTCCGCCCCGGCCAGCAGCGCGGCGACGTCGCGCGCACCGGCCGAATCGCGATCCTCGTCGAAGGAGATCGGGACGAGCACGTGGTCGTACATGGCGGGTTCCTTTCATTATCTACCGCCAAAGGATCGCACGCGCGCGGTCGCGCTGCCTTGATGCAGGTCAGCCCCGGCGCGCCCTTGCGTTGCGTGTCATTCCGCCGCCCGCTCCATCTGGCGGGCGATTTCGGAGGCCCACTCCCCGATGATCGGCAGGAATTCGATCTGGCTGAGTGACCAGACGATGAAAGACAGCAACACCGACGCGCCCATGACCGTTCCGAGCCCGAAGGCGAGGCCCCGCGCCAGGTTGAAGGCGATGACCCGCCAGAGCGAATTGTGCATCCGGATGAAGCGGTGGCTGTTGAGCTGTGCCAGCTCGGCGCGGACGCCCCGGATTTCCGCGCGCAGGTCCAGCAGGTCGCCCTCGGGCTGTTTCTTCTTCTCGCGTCGCAACATCAGTCGAACGTGGCCGTGACATCGTACATGACGGGCTCGAAGCTCTTGCAAAGCTCGTTGATCTCGCGGTTGCGCCGGCGCATCTCGTCACTGCGCAGCATCGCGAGGAAATCCTCGCGCCGGTCCCATTGCGAATAATTGGCGATCCGGGTCTGGGCGTCGTTGACGTGCAGACCCGCGGATATGAATCCGGTCTGTTTCGAGATGAAGGTCTCGTAGGCGTCGGTCAGCAGGTCGAGCAGATCCTGGCAGGTGCCGGGTGTCGTCTCGAACGTGGTCAGGACGGTCTGGCACGCATTGGGCGTGGCGATGGTCGGCATGGCGAACCTCCTTGGATGGCGGAACCTTAGCAGCTTGCGCGCGCGGGGCAAATCGCGCGCTTTCGTTAACTTTCGATTCACCAATTTTAAAGACCGTTGACCCGGAGGTCGTCATGTTCCGCGCCGTTGTTTTGCTGATACTCATGACCGTGCAGGCGCAGGCCGGCCCGTGGCCACGCGACAAGGGCGAGACGTTCCTGTCCTTCTCGGTGGAGGCCGAGCAGCCGGACGCCTTCGGCTACATCAACCATTTCATGACGCTCTACGGGGAACACGGCCTGACGGACCGGCTTACCGGCGGGATCGACATCGGCGGGCGCAGCACGGGCCTGTCGAAGGCCGTTGTTTTCCTGCGCTACCCCGTCACCCCGCCCGAGCACCGCCTGAAGATCGCCGCCGAGATCGGGCTGGGCCGTGCCGCCGGGCACCGCGCCTTGCGGCCGGCGATTTCCGTCGGGCGCGGTTTCAAGCTGGGCGAACGCCACGGCTGGATGGCCGTCGACACGCGAGTCGTGCTGTTTGACAGGGCCAGCAGGCGGCTGGCGCAATCAGATGTCACGGTCGGGTTCAATACCTCGTCACGGTCCAAGGCCATCCTTCAGCTGCAGATGGGCTTCCCCGACACGACACCGAGCTACATGAAACTCACGCCGTCGCTCGTGCTGGAACCGCGCCCCGGCCGCCATATCGAGATCGGCGTGACGGCCGGGGTGAAGGAGCTTTCATCCGTCGCGCTCAAGCTGGGGCTGTGGCGACGGTTCTGACCCGGACCTAGATCGGCTCATCGACGCGCAGACGTATCGTCACTGTGCCCTCGACGGGTTTTTCCCAACGCAGGTTGATCCTGTCACGGTCCGGCCCGCGCTCGGGCTGGTAATAGGGCATGCCGAAATAGGCGGCGCCATCCTCATCCCGGATTGCCGCTTTCGCGAGAACGGATTCGACCGTCTGCGCCCATGCGCCGAACGGCAGCTTGGGCGCCGGGCGGACAACCCATGTCGCATCGGGGCTGCCCTCGGCATGGTCCAGCACGAGCGGATTGGACACGGCCGTCTCGATGTTGTGGAACGCGTTTTCGGCGAAGGCGATGTTCTTGAACCGGTCGTAGTCGAGGTTGGCGAAACTCGTGTCCACGCCGTCAACCCTGTCGAGCGTGCCGCCGATCATCCGGAACGTGTTTCCCGTCACCGTCAGACCGTTGAGGAAATGCCCCGCCCCGTGCGGTTTCACCACGAGGAACCGGAACCACGGCGCGACGTCGCTGGCCAGGAACACGTTGCCGGTGATGCTGAGGGAACTGAACGAGAACTCGTTGGAATACGCGGGGGCCTGATCATGCTCGTTCGTCCAATCGAGAAAGCAGTTGTCGATGTAATTGCCCGTCACGGTGCCGCGATTGTTGGTCCGCGTCAGCACCAGGCCGGCCGTACGCGCGGCATTGCTGGCGCTGTCGCCCTGAAAGAAGTGATTGCCGGTGATGATCGAGCTCGACCCGGCAAGAACGGCGAAATGCCGGAAAAGCACGACGCGATTGTCGCGCAGCTTGACGTCGTTAGCGTTGGCGTTGAGCGCGATCGAGGTTCGTTCGGTACTGGCCGCGGGGCCTTCGTCGGAGAGAAACTGGCACCGGTCGATCAGCATCCCCTGATCGCCCTCGCCGTGGCTGGTGATGCCGCGATCCCGCGGCCGGGTCACGAAGCAGTCACGCAGGTTGAACCCCGTCCCGGAAGGCGGCAGCAGGATCCCGCTGCAATCGCCGGAACACTGGAATTCGATGTCGGACATGGAAAATTTCGAGATCTGCTCGAAGCCGCTGAAATCGAGCATGTAGGCGAAGCGGCGGAAGGTGAAGACCTGCGTGCCGGCCGCATCGTGGAGCGGCTGGCTCAGGACGATTTCGCCGGCGCCGACATTCGTGCTCTTCACGTGGACCTCGCGGCCCACGCCCACGCCCTCGACCAGCGCGCCCACGGGCACGTTCGCCACGTTCTCGACATTCGTCAGCCGCTTCGGATCACCGGGATCGTAGGTCGCCTGCGAGGTCACCACGACGGTGTCCCAGGCCGGCCCGGAAAAGACCGAGAACTGCCCGTTGCGGATCACCCGGCGCTGCTTGAACGTTGTCTTGTTGGCCACCGCGGCCTGCATGTCCACGGGCGCGCGCAGCGCGATCTTGCGCCCGCCGAGATCGAGCGAGTCATGCCCGGCATTGTTGAACAGCGCCTGGAAAGCCTTCTTGAAGGCCAGCTCACTGTCGCCGAACGCGTCGATGTAGCTGGGAAGGTCATAATTCTTCTTCAGTGCCAGTATCGCGTCGTCGGGCATGTCGAGCGTTCCCTCGAACCTGACGCGATTGTCCAGCGTCGTGCTCTGCGCGAGGAAATACGTCCCGGCCGGCACGATCACCTCGCGGCCCTGTGCCGCGGCATCGGCCGCCTCGAACGCGGCGGTGTCATCCGTGACCCCGTCACCGACCGCGCCGAAATCGCGTACGTCCACGCAGGCAAGGATGTCGCGCAGGAAAAAGCGGGTGACGTCCTCGATCTCGATATCGTCGATGCGCACCACGCCACCATTGGGCCCGGTCAGGTCAAGCCCGAAATGGCCGAAGACGGCCGTGGCGCCCCAGACCATGTCGACACCCTGACGCAGCCCGACGCCCACGATGGCCGACGCCTCGACCACATCGCCGTACTGGCTCAGCGTGACAGCCGGGCCGTTTTCGGTCACGCCGGTCACGCGATTGCCGTTCGCGTCACCGGCCCATGCCGCGATGCGCAGGTTTGGCAGGTTACCGCTAAGCGCCTTCACCCGGGCCTTGATGCGCAGGTAGCACCCCGGCAGGATCGGTGTCTCCCCCATGTAGCGCAGTTTCTGCGTATCCTCCGTCTTCTGCAGTTCCAGTGCGCCACCGAAATCCTCGTCGGCGGGAACGAAAGCCGCGCTGGCCGCGTTGGCGTAGGTGTCCGAATCCGGCCTGCCGTCGCCGCGCGACCATACGTCAAGCCCGTCCGCGAAGGCCGTTGGCATGAATTCGATGCCGTCGGTGATTGCCTTGTTCATGAAATTCCCTTTCCCAGTTCCGGCCCGGGACCGTGCCGGAGGTGACGCTTCGCGCACCGGACGCGCCCGGTGCGAGAGGGACTTATCAACCGGCCGTTAACGACCCCCGTGACAAGCGTACGCTCGACATGCCGACCGGCGGCTTGACCTCGCGGGGCGCAAGGCGCACTGTCCGTTCGACAAGGACAAGAGGTGGTTTCGTGGCAGGCACCCCCCCGCCCTTCGCGGGTTTTGAATGGATGATCGCTTGGCGCTACCTGCGGGCCAAACGGGCCGAGGGCGGTGTGTCGGTCATGACGTGGATCAGCCTCGTGGGGATCACGCTGGCGGTTTTCGCGTTGATCGCGACGCTGGCCGTGCGCTCGGGGTTCAGGGCGGAATTCGTGGACACGATTCTCGGCGCGAACGCCCACGTGACGATCTACAGTACCGGCACCGTCGACGCGCAGACCGGGCGCGTCGACCGAACGCTGGCCGACTACGAGGCGATGGCCGAACGGGTGCGCGAGGTGCCGGGCGTCACGCGGGTTGCGCCGCTGGTGAAGGGACAGGTCATGGCGACGGCCCGTGACCGGAACACCGGTGTCGAGGTCTTCGGCATCAAGCCGTCGGACCTGCGAACGATCCCGCGCATCGCCGACCCGGAAACCAGCGAGGGCGACCTAACGCGCTTCCCCGACGGCATCGCCATCGGTTCCGGTGTTGCACGTGAACTGGGGGCGGGCATCGGCGACCGGATCAAGCTGATTTCGCCCAACGGCGTCAAGACGGCGTTCGGGACCAGCCCGCGCGTCAATGCCTACGAGGTCGTCTACATCTTCAGCGCCGGCCGCTACGACATCGATCGCGTGCGCGTCTATCTGCCGTTCGAACAGGCGCAGAGCTTTTTCAACCGCGAAGGCCGCGCCGACGAGCTGGAAGTCATGGTGGCCGACCCCGAAAAGGTGGCCCGGATGGCCCTGCCCCTGATGCGCGCCGCCGGGGACCGCAGCCAGATCTGGACATGGCGCGACGCCAGCGGCGGTTTCCTGCGCGCGCTGGAGGTCGAGGACAACGTGATGTTCGTGATCCTGTCGATCCTCGTGCTGATCGCGGCCATGAACATCACCAGCGGGCTGATCATGCTGGTCAAGAACAAGGGGCGCGATATCGGCATCCTGCGTACCATGGGCCTGACCGAGGGCTCGGTGCTGAGGGTCTTCTTCATCTGCGGGGCCTTCACCGGGCTGATCGGCACGGCAGCGGGCGTCCTGCTGGGCTGTCTTTTCGCGATCTACATCGACCCCGTCTTCTCGT
This sequence comes from Roseovarius halophilus (ex Wu et al. 2025), assembly GCF_047086965.1. NCBI lineage: Bacteria > Pseudomonadati > Pseudomonadota > Alphaproteobacteria > Rhodobacterales > Roseobacteraceae > Roseovarius > Roseovarius halophilus (ex Wu et al. 2025). The sequence goes on from NZ_JBKOTX010000114.1 coordinate 8,744, forward strand.
TCGTGAACGTGATCATGGGCGGCGAGGTCTGGGATCCGTCCATCCGCGGCATTTATCACCTGCCCGCCAAGCTGGAATTGGGCGACGTGCTGTCGGCCGTGGCGCTGTCACTGGGGTTGAGCTTTGTCGTCACGATCTTCCCGGCCCGCCGCGCGGCCCGCATGAACCCGGTGGAGGCACTTCGCTATGAGTGACACGATCCTGCGCCTTGCCGACGTGTCCAAGACCTACAATGCCGGCCAGTCCGGCGAAGTTCGCGTCCTGACCGGCGCCGACCTGACGCTGGACAGGGGCGAGATGGTGGCCCTCGTGGCGCCGTCGGGCGCGGGAAAATCGACATTGCTGCATATCGCGGGCCTGCTCGACACGCCAGACGGCGGGACCGTCGAGATCGGCGGCGAAGACATGACGGGCCTTTCGGACAGGCGCCGCACCGTGGCGCGCCGGCGCGACGTCGGGTTCGTCTATCAGTTCCACCACCTGCTGCCCGAGTTCTCGGCGGCCGAGAATATCGTCCTGCCGCAGCTTGCCGATGGCGTGCCGCGTGCCGAGGCCCTCACCCGCGCCACGGACCTGCTGATGCGCGTCGGCGTGGCCGAGCGCGCCCACCACCGTCCCTCGGCCATGTCCGGGGGTGAACAGCAGCGGGTGGCCTTCTGCCGGGCGCTGGCCAATGCGCCCCGCCTCATGCTGGCCGACGAACCGACCGGCAATCTTGATCCGGCAACGTCGGACCGGGTGTTCGCGGCGCTTGTCGATCTGGTGCGGTCCACCGGGCGCGCCGCGCTGATCGCCACGCACAACCTCGATCTTGCCGCGCGGATGGACCGGGTCGTCAAGCTGGACCAAGGGCGCATCGTGGCCGGCTGACAGGTCGCGAAGGCAAGTTGAAGCCTCGTTCAGAAGGTTTGAATTGACCTTCACGCCAAGCCTGAGCACTCTGCCGCGACTGGCAGCATGTGGCGGAGGCTCGCAATGGTGGACATATCCCTCGGGGAAATCGAAAGCACGACAAAGGCCGCCCTGATCCGTCACGGAGCCGCGGAATGGGTCGCCGGCTGCGTCGCGGACGCCGTCCGCAAGGCCGAAAGCGTCGGCAACCGCATCTGTGGCCTGTATTACCTCGAAAGTTACTGCACGCAGCTTGAAACCGGGCGTGTCAAAGGCGACGTGACGCCCGTCGTTTCGCGGCCCCGTCCCGCCGCGGTGACGGTGGATGCCCGGTTCGGGTTCGCGCAGCCCGCCTTTGCCCGCGGGCTGCCCGAAGCATTGGACGCGGCCCGCCACAGCGGGCTGGCAAGTCTTGCGGTGGGACACGCGCATACCTGCACCTCGCTGGGGTATTTCACGGAACAGATCGCGCGCGCCGGCTTGATCGGGCTGGGCCTGACCAACGCCTCGCCGATCGTGGCGCCACCCGGCGGCAAGACGCGCGTCATCGGGACCAACCCGATCGCCTTCGCGGTGCCGGACGTGGACGGTGGCGTCGCAATGCAGTTCGACCAGTCCACCACCACGGTGGCCCTCGGCAAGATCACCATGGCCAAGGCGGCCGGCGAACGCATCCCCGAAGGCTGGGCCGTGGACGCCGAGGGACGCCCCACGACGGACCCCGAGGCGGCGCTTGGCGGGTCACTGGTGTCGATGGGCGGCTACAAGGGATGGGGCTTCGGCCTGATGGCCGAATTGCTGGCCGCCGGGATGACCGGCGGGGTCGTCAGCCGCGGCGTGCAACCGCTCAAGGTTCCCGAGGGGCCACCGCATGATCTGGGGCAGTACTACCTGCTGGTGGATCCGGGAGTTTCGGGCGCATTCTTCGACCGGCTCGAACAGGTGGCCGACGCGGTGGCGCTGGACGCGGGCGCGCGCATGCCCGGACAGGGGAAAACCCCGAATGACCCGGTGACGCTGGATGACGCGGTCTGGACGCGGAGCCGCGAACTCGCCGGTCTGACATAGGATCGGGAGACGGTACCCCGGGCGGGCAGCAGCATCCCCAAACGCGCGACGACGCCCGCGCGCTGATCCAAATCAATGCATCCGGCGTGCTGGCACGGCCTAATGCGGCTGCGCGACAAGGAACAAGGCGGATGTACAAGGCATTGGCACTGGGCGTCATCGTGCTGGCCGCCTGCACGCAGGCGCCGTCACCGCAGGCCGGCAAGCGGCACTACGTCTCGAACTGTGCGGTCTGTCACGGGCTCACCGGCCGCGGCGACGGTCCGCTGGCATCCGTGCTTGCGACCCGCCCGGCCGACCTGACGCGACTGTCCGCGCAGAATGGCGGCAGCTTCCCGGCAACGCGCGCGATGGCACGGATACACGGCTATCCCGGCCGGTTCGAGGTCATGCCGGATTTCGGGCCGATGCTGACCGGGCCCACGGTCACATGGCGGGACGAGTCCGGCATGGCGCTGACGACGCCCAAGGCTTTGCTTGACCTTGCCGCATATCTTGCGACGATCCAGACTGGCTGATCCCAAGCCTGCCCCAAGCATCAAGGAGTAATCGAGATGTCCAGATACAGTCCTGTCACTGCAGCCGCCATGCTGCTGTTGCTCGGCACGCCGGTTTTCGCCGACCAGATCGAGGCCGGCCAGGAGACATACGATCGTTACTGCGCGGCGTGTCACGGCGCCGAGGCGGATGGCGACGGCCCGATGCGGCCGGTTCTGCTGGTGCAACCGACGGATCTGACCGCGCTCAGTGCCGACAATGATGGCCGGTTTCCCCTGAGCCGCGTGGTGAAACGTATCGACGGCCGCGATCCGATAGTCTCGCATGGCAGCCCGATGCCCGTTTACGGCGATTTCTTCGAGACCGGCACGGCCGTCGCACTCAAGACTCACAGCGGCCAGCCCGTGCTGACCACACGGCCGGTGGCCGATCTCGTGGCATACCTCAAGTCGTTGCAGGCCCCCGCGAACTGATCCGCCGTGACCGATGGCGCGTATCCCGCGTGGAGGTACCATGATGCGAAAACTCTTGACGCTGCTTGCGCTCTTCACGCTCCTGGCGCTTCCGGTCAACGCCGATCAGGCGCGGTTCCGTGCGATCATCTCGGCCCAGATCGAGGCGTTCCGCGCGGATGATTTCAAGACCGCTTTCGGGTTTGCCAGCCCGTCGATCAAATCCCGGTTCCAGACACCGCAGCGTTTCGGTGCCATGGTCCGGCAGGGATACCCGATGGTCTGGCGACCGCGGGAGGTCGAGTTCCTGTCGGTGGAAACGCGCAACGGAGCGCCGTGGCAACAGGTGCTGATCCGCGATGGCGAAGGCGCCCTGCACCTAGTGGAATACAACATGGTGGAGGTCGACGGCGGCTGGAAGATCAACGCGGTGCGCGTGGTCAAAGCCCCCGGCGGGATGGCATGACGGCGGGGCTCAATCCTGCCCGGCCGTCCAGCGGTGCAGCACGTCGCCGCCCACCTCGCGCGTTTCGACAAGGGTGAAGCGCGCGGCCTCGTCCAGCCGGGCAATGCCCATGGGGGCCACGGCGGGCAACCCCTCGGCCCCGATAACCAGCCCCGCGCTGAACCCGATCATCTCGTCGACGAGGCCGGCGGAAAGAAGTGACGCGGCCAAGGCGCCGCCGCCCTCGCAGAACACCCGCGTGATCCCCCGGCCTGCGAGTTGTGCCAGCACCGATGCCATGTCCAGTTGCCGGTGACTGACCTCGCAGGGAACCAGCAGCGCGCCCTTGGCCGCCCATGCGTCGGCGCCGCGCGCGTCTGCATCCGGGCCATGGCACAGCCACACGGGCACGTCGCCCGCCGTTCGCCCGAGTGTCGACTCCGGCGGCATGTCCAACCGGCGCGAGGCCACGATGCGTACGGGCTGATGCGTGGTGCCAAGGTCCCGAACGGTCAGTGACGGATCGTCCGAGCGCGCCGTGCCCGCCCCGACCAGAACGGCGTCGTGCCGCATGCGCATCGCGTGGACAAGCCGCCGCGCCCCCGCCCCGGTGATCCACTGGCTGTGACCGCTCGCCGTGGCGATCCGCCCGTCAAGCGACGTGGCCAGTTTCAACGTCACGAAGGGGCGCCCTGCCTCGTGGACCTTCAGAAAGCCCGCGTTGTCACGGCGCGCCTGCGCCGCCATCACGCCGGTGTCCACCGCGATCCCGGCGTCGCGCAACCGTGCCAGCCCGTTGCCTGCTACCTGCGGGTTCGGATCCCCGGTGGCGACGACGACGCGCGCCACCCCGGCGCGGATCAGCGCGTCTGCGCAGGGCGGCGTGCGGCCGTGATGCGAACAGGGTTCGAGCGTGACATAGACGGTGGCCCCCCGTGCGCGCGGCCCCGCCTGATCCAGCGCCACCACCTCGGCATGTCGGAAGGTGTCGCGATCGCTCGTCCCGCGCCCGACGATGCGGCCGTCACGCACGATGACACACCCCACCGACGGCCATGGCCAGACCCGGCCCAGCCCGCGCCGCCCCAGCGACAATGCGAGGGCCATGAAACGTGCGTCGGTGTCGCTCACTCTCGGGTTTGCTCGGCTTCTTTCCTGGCTTCCGCGATCGCCTCGTCCGGGCGCAGCTCGCTGACGAAACGGTCGAAATCATCCGCGGCCTGGAAGTTCTTGTAAACGCTCGCGAACCGGACATAGGCCACGGTGTCGATCCGGGCGAGGCTCTCCATCACGATCTCGCCGACGGTCTTGGACGGGATGTCGGTATCGCCCATGCTTTCCAGCCGTCGGACGATGCCCGATATCATCTGCTCGACCCGCTCGGGTTCCACCGGCCGCTTTTGCAGCGCGATGCGGATCGACCGTTCCAGCTTGTCGCGGTCGAAATCCTCGCGCCGCCCGTTCGTCTTGACCACGACAAGGTCGCGCAGCTGGACACGCTCGTAGGTGGTGAAACGTCCACCGCAGCCCGGGCAGAACCGGCGACGACGGATCGAGACATGCTCTTCTGCCGGGCGCGAGTCCTTGACCTGGGTATCGATATTTCCGCAAAACGGGCAGCGCATCGGCCAATCCCCTTTTTCTTCTCTGCCTCCGGACGCATGGGTCTGCCGCCCAGTTATCCACAGTCACTATAGGCCAGCCGCAAGGTTTTGGGTAGAGGGGATTTCGCGCCGCCAGATATGTGTCGGCGCGGGCACTTTGATGCGTCGGATCACTGGGCTACGTGCAAGCCTGAAGCCAAGAAAGGACGATATCATGACCGAACAGACCCTTTTCATCACCGGGGCCTCGTCGGGAATCGGGGCAGAGACCGCGCTGGCGGCCGCGCGGGCGGGCTGGCGCGTGGCGCTTTTCGCCCGCCGACAAGACAAGCTCGACTCGTTGGTCGACCAGATCGGACAGGAGCGCGCGCTGGCGATAGCGGGTGACGTGACGGACATGGACGACCTGACCCGCGCCGTGGCCCGCACCCGTGACCACTTCGGCGGCATCAACGCCGTTTTCGCCAATGCCGGCAGGGGGTTGGACAACGCGGGTATTGCCGAAGGCGACCCCGCGGAATGGCGCGAGATGATGGAGATCAACGTCATGGGCCTGCTCTGGACCGTGAAGGCGACGCAGGCAGCGCTGCAGGAAAGCGCCGGGCACCTGATCCTGACCGGGTCAGCCGCGGGCAAACGGCATATCAAGGGCTCGGTCTACGGCGCGTCGAAATGGTTCGTGCACGGCTTTGCCGGCAACATGTCCGAGGAGATGCGCGACTGGGGCGGGCGCTGCACGGTGATCGCGCCGGGGATGGTGGACACGCCGTTCTTCGATACGCCTAAACCTGACAAGCTTCAGGCGCAAGACGTTGCAAACGCTGTCGTTTTCGCGCTGGAACAACCGCGGCGCGCGGACGTGCGCGAGGTGTTCGTGATGCCGACCGGCTAGGCGAGATGCGCGGCGACCTCGCGCCGGTGCGGGGCGGTCCGGTGCTCGAACACGTAAAGACCTTGCCATGTCCCGAGCCGCAACCGCCCCGCCTGCACCGGCACCTGCAGGCTGACCGGCATCATGGCGGCCTTGATATGCGCCGGCATGTCGTCGGGGCCTTCTTGTAAATGGGTAAGATAGCCCATCGACGGGTCCGAGGAAGGCGGCACAAGCCGTTGAAAATAGGCCAGCAAATCTTCCTGCACGCGCGGGTCCGCGTTTTCCTGAACCAGAAGGCTGGCCGAGGTATGGCGGATGAGCAGCGTGAGCAGCCCGTCCCCCCGGACCCATGACGCCACCTCGTCCGTGAAGTCGTAGAGGCCGGGGCCATTGGTGGCGATGGTGAACGTCGTCTGCATGCCGGCAAGGTGCGGCAAAGGCGCGGACGGGGCAAGGGCGGGCGGCCGTTTTTCCGGGGTCGGCACCGCGTCGGCAGCGTGTCGGCATCGCACCGGTCCGCCTGACGCGACGGGTACCGCGGCCCTTTCCGGCTTTACCAGTGCCGGGCCGTCGGGCAAGAGGTCATGACCGCAACGGCCGGGGACATGCCGAGATGCCGACAATCATCCTGACAGGCCTTCTGCCCAGCTTCATGCTGGTGCTGCTGGGCGGGCTGGTCCGCGCCCGGCTGAGCGAGACCGCATGGGCCGGGCTGGACCGGCTGAATTTCGAGATCCTGTTTCCCGCGCTCATCTTCACCGCCGCGACGAGCCGACCGATCGACCCTGCAAGCCTGTTGCTGGTGGGGCCGCTGGTGGTGGCGATATCGGCGCTCGGGCTGGGGCTGGGCTGGCTGGCCCGCCCCTTCGGACCGTCGCGGTTCCTTGATTTCGCCGGATGCTGGCAAGCGGCCTTCAGGTTCAATACCGCGCTCGGCTTCGTCGTGGTGATGGCCCTGCCCTCGGCCGATATCGGCATCTACTCGGTCTGTATCGGGCTGGCGATCCCGGTGGTGAATGTCTTTGCGGTCACGGCGCTGTCGCGGGGCAAAGGGCTGCGCGTGGCGACGATGCTGCGCCGGGTGGCGCTGAACCCCTTCCTGCTGGCCAGCCTTGCCGGCGTGGCCGTGGGCCTGTCGGGGCTGAGCTTTCCCGCGCCGGTCATCGCGCCGGTCGACCTGCTGGCGGGCGCGGCGATCCCGGTGGCGCTCATCTCGATCGGGGCGACGATGAACTGGCAGGCGCTGGCGCGGATCGACCGGTTCTCGGGCGTGCTGGTGGCGACCAAGCTTATCGCGCTGCCGCTGGCCGTCACGGTGACGGCGCTGGCCATCGGCAGCGCCTCGCCCGTGGTGCCCGTGCTGGTGATCTTCGCCGCGCTGCCCACGGCCTCGGGTGCGCATGTGCTGGCCTCGGCCTTTGGCGCGGACCGGCGGCTGTCGGCCACGCTGATCGCGCAGACCACGCTGCTGAGCGCGGCCACCCTGCCGGGCTGGATGATGGTCGCGGAGTGGCTGGCGCCGTAGGGCGCGGCCTAGGACGTCTCGAAGATACCGTCGCCCTGCTCGTCGATCAGCCGCCTCGCCTTGACGACGGATTCGGCCGCGGCCGCCTCCTGTTCGCCCAGCGTGTCGGCCCTCACGAGGTAATGCGACTTCACCTCGCCATCCACCTCACGCTCGATCCGCGCGGCGATCCGCCAATGGGGGCCTTCGCGGATCGGCTCGGGGAAGATGTCATACCCGTTGTAATGGTCCGGGTCCGGCTGCGCCGCGGGCTCTTTTCCCGGACCGCCACCGAAAAGGCGTGATAACAGCGACATGCGTTCTTTCCGTACAGATATCCGTGACAGCGTCGTCAAAGGTGCGTGCAGGCCCCTGCCCTGTCAAGCATGCCCGCACGCCCGACACGCGCCGCGCCCACGGGCCGGGTATCGCGCACTGGCTTGTCCCTGCCCCGCACGGACAGCGCGCCAGTCACTGATCCAGGAAACTCCTGAGCCTGCGGCTCCGGCTGGGGTGCTTGAGCTTGCGCAGCGCCTTGGCCTCGATCTGGCGGATGCGTTCGCGGGTGACGCTGAACTGCTGGCCCACTTCCTCCAGCGTGTGGTCGGTGTTCATGCCGATGCCGAAGCGCATCCGCAGCACGCGTTCTTCCCGCGGGGTCAGGCTGGACAGGACGCGCGTGGTGGTTTCCTTCAGGTTGTCCTGAATGGCCGAATCCAGCGGCAGGACGACGTTCTTGTCCTCGATGAAATCGCCGAGCTGGCTGTCTTCCTCGTCGCCGATGGGCGTTTCGAGGCTTATCGGTTCCTTGGCGATCTTCATCACCTTGCGAACCTTTTCCAGCGGCATCTGCAGCTTCTCGGCCAGTTCCTCGGGGGTGGGTTCGCGGCCGATCTCGTGCAGCATCTGGCGCCCGGTGCGCACCAGCTTGTTGATCGTCTCGATCATGTGGACGGGGATGCGGATGGTGCGCGCCTGGTCGGCGATGGAGCGGGTGATGGCCTGCCGGATCCACCATGTCGCGTAGGTCGAGAACTTGTAACCGCGGCGATACTCGAACTTGTCGACGGCCTTCATCAGGCCGATATTGCCCTCCTGGATGAGATCGAGGAATTGCAGGCCGCGGTTTGTGTATTTCTTGGCGATCGAGATCACGAGGCGCAGGTTGGCCTCGACCATCTCCTTCTTGGCGACGCGCGCTTCCTTCTCGCCTTTCTGGACCTGGCTGACGATGCGCCGGAATTCCTGGATGTCCAGGCCGACATACTGGCCCACCTGCGCCATGTCGGCGCGCAGCTCGGCCACCTTTTCGGGATGGCGTTCCATGAAGCTCTGCCAGCCGCGCCCGGTTTTCTTGGCCATGTCGTCGAGCCACGTCGGGTCAAGCTCGCGCCCGCGGTATTCCTGGATGAATTCCTTGCGGTTGATGCGCGCCTGGTCGGCCAGTTTCACCATCGCCGAGTCGATCTGCATGATACGGCGGTTGATGCCGTAAAGCTGGTCGATCAGCGCCTCGATCCGGTTGTTGTGCAGGTGCAGGGAATTGACCAGCTCGACGATCTCCGAACGCAGCTTCTGGTACTTCGCCTCCTGATCGGCGCTGAAGGAGCCGTCCTCGTTCAGCGTGGCCGAGATGCGGCTGTCCTGCATCTCGGAGAGTTCCGCGAAATCCTCGGCGATACGGTCGAGCGTTTCGAGCACCTTGGGCTTGAGGGCGGCTTCCATCGCCGCAAGGCTCATGTTGGCCTGCTCCTCCTCCTCGTCGGTGTCGTCCTCCTTGGCGATCGGGTTGCCGTCGGCGTCGAGCTCGGGCTCCTCTTCCTTTTCTTCCTTCTTGTCGCTGGGCGGCGCGGTCACGTTCGCGGCCTCGACCACGGGTTCCTCGACCCCCTCCTCGCCCATCTGGTTGCCGAAGGTCGTCTCGAGGTCGATCACGTCGCGCAGCAGGATGTCCTCGCCCAGCAGCTCGTCGCGCCAGATGGTGATGGCCTGGAATGTCAGCGGGCTTTCGCACAGACCGGCGATCATCGTGTTGCGGCCGGCCTCGATGCGCTTGGCGATGGCGATCTCGCCCTCGCGGCTGAGCAGTTCGACGCTGCCCATCTCGCGCAGGTACATGCGCACCGGGTCGTCGGTGCGGTCGAGCTTCTCGTCCTTGCCGGAGCCGAGCGCGACCTCGCCCTTCTTGCCCACTTCGGCAACGGCCGTGGTCTTGCCGTCCTCTTCGTCGGCCTCCTCGGCCTCGATGATGTTGATGCCCATTTCCGACAGCATCGACATCACGTCCTCGATCTGTTCGGAGGATACCTGATCGGGCGGCAGGACCTTGTTGAGTTGGTCATAGGTGATGAAACCCTTTTCCCGCGCCTCCGAGATCATCTTCTTGACCGCGGACTGGCTCATGTCGAGCGAGATTTCGGCCTCCTGATCATCGGGTTTCTGGTCGTCGGTATCCTTGGCGGCCATGCAGATCTCCTGACTGTCGTGCTCGTCGGGTGATTCGTTCAAACCGAATCAATAGCGCGAATTGGTGATTCGAACACCCGTGTACCCTTTTTTCTTTACCTGTTCCTCACCAAATCGGTCATCTGCCCGGCTTGGAATAGGTAATGCGTTCGAGCAGCGCATCGAACGCTTCGCGTTCATCCCGCTTGATTCGCGCTCCGTTCTCGCCCAGATCGTATTCAACCTTGTCCTCCTGCCGGCTCAAAAGGGCCCGGTTGCGTGCCTCGGCGGCCTCTCTCAGCCGCCAGGTCAATGCCTCGTCGGCCCGCCCCGCCACGTCCTCGGTCGCCTCGTCCAGCTCGGCGGCGAGACCGCGAAGCGCCTCGATCTTGGCCAGTTCCTCGGCGATGGTCAGGCGGGCCAGATCGACATCACCGGGATGCCGCGCGGGCGGCGATACCGCGACATGGGGCAATGCCAGCAGCTTTTCAAGGGTTTCGGGCCCGATCCCGTCGGACAGGGCCCCGTCGTCACCGCCGGCGTGTTGCAGCAATGCATCGCGCAGCCGGGCGTGGTCCGGCTCGGCGCAGTCGAGGTTTTCCAGCGCGGGTTTTCCGCAAGGCGACCGAGGCACTGAGCGCGCGGCAGGAGACGCTGCGGGCGGCGGAAGAGGAATGGTTGACGCTGGCTGAAAAGGCCGAAAACTGAGGT
>NZ_JBKOTX010000115.1:0-19087 GCF_047086965.1 Roseovarius halophilus (ex Wu et al. 2025)
GTGCCGCCCGGCGCGGGCAGCTCACGCCCGCCCCGTCGCCGCGTCCAGCGCGTCGCGCAGGAGCGGCCACTTGTCATCCAGCGGGTAGTGATGGTTGCCGATGAACAGCCCGTGCGCGTCGATCTCGTCGGCATTGCGCAGCGTGCCGTGGATCACGTGGTCCATGTGGCGCGTCACGACCTCGTTGCGGGCGAAATTGCCCGTGACGATGGGCCGGCATTCCACCCCGTGCCGACCGAGCGCGGCGATCAGGCCGTCGCGGGTGATGCCCGACCCCGGCACCACCACCATCGAGAAGCCGAACCAGCTTGACCGGCCGGTTTCCTGCTGGATCCGGATTTCGGGGTAGGCCGCCATCAAGGCACGGAACGCCTCGGCGTTCTTGCGGCGCTCGGTGACGATCATCGGCAGCTTGGCGATCTGCTCCTGCCCGATGGCGCCGCTCAGTTCCAGCGGGCGCAGGTTGTAGCCCGGCAGCACGAACTTGAAACTTTCCTCGAACGGGTCGTCGCTTTTCTCGCCGGTGACGTGGTTGACCTTGGGCAGGTGCCGCGTCCAGCCATGCGAACGCAGGCTGAGCATGATGTGGTAGAGTTCCTCGTCATCGGTCACGACCAGCCCGCCCTCCATCGTGGCGATGTGGTGCGAGAAGAAGGACGAGTAGCTGCCGGCGATGCCGAAGGTTCCCGCCTGCCGCCCGTGATAGGTGGCGCCGAGCGATTCGCAGTTATCCTCGATCAGCAGGATGTCGCGGTCGCCGATGATCTCCGCGATCCGGTCGAAATCATTGGGGTTGCCCAGCAGGTTCACCGCCATGATCGCGCGGGTGTCGGGGCCGATGGCCTCGGCCAGCGCATCGAGGTCGTAGTTCAGCGTGCCGGGGTCGATATCCACGAATTTCATTCGCAGCCCGTACTGGTGCAGCGGGTAATAGGTGGTGGACCAGCTGACCGCCGGCACGATCACCTCGGCCCCCGCGGGCAGGCCCCGGGCCGAGTGGTAGCGCAGCGCGGCGATGATGATGAGATTGGCCGAGGATCCGGAGTTGACCATCACGGCGTGGGCGCTGCCCATGGCCTGCGCGAACATCTCCTCGAAGCGCGCCACCTCGGGGCCCATGGAGAAGAAGCCCGACGCGACCACGCGGTCGATGGCGGCGTATTCGGCCGCGTCCCAGCTCGTGCTGGCCAGCGGGAACCGGGTGTCGTCGTTCATGCCTCGCCCCTTTCCAAAAGCGCCGTGAAATGCGCGTATGTCTGCGCGATGCCATCGCGCAGCGTTGTGCCTGGTGCCCAGCCGAACGCCGTCTGCCGGTCCACCGCCATCAGCTTGCGCTTCATCCCGGTGGGGCGGGTCAGGTCGTGGGTGAATGTCCCGTCCCACCCGATGACGCGGGCGGCCTCGGCGTAATACTCGTTGATGGAATGGTCGTGCCCCGGCCCGATGTTCATCGTATCGGGCAGCGCGTCGAACCGGTCGACGGCGGTCCAGACCCCGCAGGCAAGGTCGGCGGAGAACATGAATTCCCGCCGCGCCGTGCCGTCGCCCCAGATCTCAACGGTTTCGGCGCCACTTTGCCGGGCCTCGTGTATCTTGCGGATGATCGCGGGCACCAGATGCGACACGGCCGGGTCGAACTTGTCGTGCAGCCCGTAGAGGTTGCAGGGGATGAGCGTCTTGTAGGACAGGTCCGGCGTCTCGCCGGTGACGAACGCGCAGAGCCGCGCCACCGCCAGCTTGGCCAGTCCGTAACCCTCGTTCGTCGGCTCCAGCTCCCCCTTGCCGAGGCTTTCCTCGGCAAGGGGGTTGGGCGCGTCATGGGGATACATGCAGCTTGACCCGAGGTTCAGCAGCCGCGGCACCCCGGCGGCGCGCGCGGCCAGCACCGTGTTGAAGCCCATGTCCATGTTGTCGGTCAGGAATCCCCCCGGATCGGCCATGTTGGCCTGAATGCCGCCCACGCGGCCCGCCGAATGGATGACGATATCGGGGGTCTCGGCCGCGATCGCGTCCATCACAGCGGGACGGTGCGTCAGGTCCAGCTCGTCGCTGGTGGGCGCGACGATCCGGTGCGCGCCGGCGCCGGCGTGATCCTGTATGGCGCGGCCGACCATGCCGCGCCCGCCGGTAAGGAAAACCTTCATCCCGCCTCCTGCGCGCGCTTCAGCGCGGCGGCCTCGGCCAGATCGGCCTGCGCCATTTCCTCGACCAGCGCCTCGAAACCCGTCTCGGGTGTCCAGCCCAGTTGCTGGCGCGCCTTGGCCGCGTCGCCCAGCAATGTCTCGACCTCGGCGGGGCGGAAATAGGCCGGGTCCACGCGCACGACCACGCGGCCCTGCGCGTCGCGCCCGACCTCGTCCAGCCCGTCCCCCTCGAAGCTGAGGTCCATGCCCAGCGCCTGCGCCGCGCGGGCCACGAATTCGCGCACCGAGTATTGCTGGCCGGTGGCGATGACGTAGTCCTCGGGCCGGTCCTGTTGCAGCATCAGCCACATCATGCGGACGTAATCGCGCGCATGGCCCCAGTCGCGCCGGGCGTCCATGTTGCCGAGCAGGAGTTCGTCCTGCATCCCCAGCTTGATCCGGGCCAGCGCGCGCGTGATCTTGCGCGTGACGAAGGTTTCGCCGCGGATCGGGCTTTCGTGATTGAACAGGATGCCGTTGCAGGCGAACATGCCGTAGGCTTCGCGGTAATTGACCGTGATCCAGTAGGCGTAGAGCTTGGCCACGGCATAGGGGCTGCGCGGGTGGAACGGCGTCGCCTCGCGCTGCGGGGTTTCCTGCACGAGCCCGTAAAGTTCGGAGGTGGACGCCTGGTAGAAGCGCGTGGTTTCGCCCATCCCGAGGAAGCGGATCGCCTCGAGCAGCCGCAGCGCGCCCATCGCGTCGGAATTGGCGGTGTATTCGGGCTCCTCGAAGCTGACGGCGACATGGCTCTGGGCGGCGAGGTTATAGACCTCGTCGGGGCGTACCTTCTGCAGGATGTGGGTGAGCGAGGAACTGTCGGTCATGTCCCCGTGGTGCAGCTGGAAGCGGCCCGAGCGCCCCGGCTCCCCCTCGAACAGGTGGTCGATGCGCGCGGTGTTGAACAGCGACGTGCGCCGCTTGATGCCGTGAACCTCGTAGCCCTTCCCGAGCAGGAATTCCGACAGATAGGCCCCGTCCTGCCCGGTCACCCCGGTGATGAGTGCTTTTTTCAAAACGCCTGCCCTCGTGATCTTGCCGTTCCTCCGATAGCGTCTCGGCGCGCCGATGAACAGGGGCAACCGCGGCGGCGCGGCCGGGAATTTGCACCACCGGGCGGGCCGCGCGCGGCGTCGCCCGGATACGCGCGAGGCATCGCGTTGACAGTCCCGGATTCGGCCAACATTATCGATGGGCTAAAGGCAAGGACGATACATGTGCGCTGTCTTGGGAAGATGCTCGGGCCATCCACACGGCAAGGCCCACGAGTGGTGGCCGCCTCCGGCAGGGGGCTGATGCCCCGCACCTGAAACCTACATCCCGAACCGGAGCACCACATGCAACCCACCCTCACCACCGGGGCCGCGGGCCTCGAGATCCGTTGGCCTGACGGTACCGTCGGCGAATTTCCCTATATCTGGCTGCGCGATACCGACCCGTCGGGGTTTCACCCGCAGACCGGCGAGCGCTTCTTCGACCTGACGGGCGTCCCGCTCGACATTTCCCCGCACGCGGTCGAGATCACGCCGCGGGCGCTGCTGGTCACATGGCCGGATCAGGCCGGGCCGAGCCAGTTCGACCTTGACTGGATCAAGGCCCACAGGCCCGGACAGCGGCGGGCCGACCCGGCGGACGTGCCCGCGCTTGCGTGGCGTGCCGACCTTGGCGGCGCGGGGGTGCCGCGCCACGACGCGGGCGGCATCCTGTCCTCGGACGGGGCGCTTTCGGACTGGTTGACCGAGACCAAGCGCTACGGGCTTTCAGTCGTCACCGGTCTGGCCGGCGATACCGGCGCCGGCATGGAGGTGGCGCGGCGCGTGGGGCACCTGCGCGAGACCAATTTCGGCCTGACCTTCGAGGTCGTCTCGAAACCCGATCCCAACAACCTGGCCTATACCTCGGACGCCTTGCCGCTTCACACGGACCTGACGAACCAGGAAATGCCGCCGGGCTACCAGTTCCTGCATTGCCTCGCCAACGAGGCCGAGGGCGGCGGGTCGACCTTCTGTGACGGCGTGGCGGTCGCGAACGACCTGCGTGAGAGCGCCCCCGAGGCATTCGAGGTGCTGTCCACCGTCACGGTGCCGTTCCGGTTCCATGACCGAGACACCGACATCAGGTCGCGCAAGACGGTGATCGCGCTGGATACGCGCGGCGAGGTTTCCGAGATCTGCTTCAACGCGCACCTTGCCGACATCCTTGATCTGGCGCCGGCGCGGCTGACGGCGTTCTACCGGGCGTATCGCCTGTTCATGGAGATGACGCGGGATGATGCCTACGGTATCGGCCTGAAACTGTCGGGCGGCGAAATGGTCGTCTTCGACAATCGTCGTGTGCTGCACGGTCGCGACGCCTTCGATCCGTCGACCGGGTTCCGTCACCTGCACGGGTGTTACGTCGATCGCGGCGAGTGGGACAGCCGGCTGCGCGTGCTGGCGCGCGCAGCCGGCTGACGGAAACGCATGTCGCGGCGGCCGGCGTGCCATCTGCCGGGCAGGCCGCCGCGAGGTGCACCGGCGGCGGACCGCGATGCGTTATGCGGTGGATTTCCCCGGTGCGAGTTGGTATCCCGGGCGCCGCAACGCAGCACGGAGCCGGACACCCCTCATGAGCGCCACCGCCCGCAAGACCGCCCCCCTGCCCGACGACATACGGGCCATGAAGGGCGGCACGCCCATTGTCAGCCTGACGGCCTATACCACGCCGATCGCCCGGATGATGGACGGGGAATGCGATTTCGTTCTGGTCGGTGACAGCGTGGGCATGGTGCTGCATGGTCTGCCCTCCACGCTGGGGGTCACGATGGACATGATGATCCTGCACGGGCAGGCCGTGGCGCGCGGGCTGTCGCGCTCGATGCTGGTGATCGACATGCCCTTCGGCAGCTGCGAGGAAAGCCCGGCACAGGCGTTCCGGAACGCCGCGCGGATCATGCGCGAGACGGGCGCGGCGGCGGTCAAGCTGGAAGGCGGGGAGCACATGGCCGAGACCATCGCGTTCCTTGTCGCGCGGGGCGTGCCGGTGATGGCGCATGTCGGGCTGACGCCGCAATCCATCAACACGCTGGGCGGGTACAAGGTGCAGGGACGTGACGATCAGGCCGACAAACTGCTGGCCGATGCCCGCGCGGTGGCCGAGGCCGGCGCGTTCTCGGTGGTGCTGGAAAAGGTGCCGGCCGGCCTTGCCGACCGGGTGACGGCGGATCTGGCGATCCCGACGATCGGGATCGGGGCGTCGGCAGGGTGCGACGGGCAGGTTCTGGTTGTCGATGACATGCTGGGCCTTTTCGCCCAGTTCAGGCCGAAATTCGTCAAGCGGTACGCCAACCTTGGCGAGGATGCCAGGAATGCCGTGCGCGCCTATGCCGAGGACGTGCGCGCGCGCCGTTTCCCCGCGCCCGAGCATACCTTTGCCGACAAGGCCCCGGAATGACGCCGCCGCCGATCCTGCGCCACCTGCCCGAACTGCGCGCGGTCACGGGCGGCTGGCAGCGCGCGGGCGAAAGCATCGGGGTCGTGCCCACCATGGGCGCGCTGCATGACGGGCACCTGTCGCTGGTGCAGGCGGCCAAGGACCAGTGCGACCGGGTGATCGTGACGATCTTCGTCAACCCCAAGCAGTTCAACAACCCCGAGGACCTGCAGAATTACCCCCGGACCGAGGACGAGGACGCGCGCAAGCTGTCGCGGTTCGGCATCGACGCGCTGTGGGTGCCCGGGGCCGACCAGATGTATCCCGAGAGTTTCGCCACCACGGTGTCGGTGGCGGGGCTGACGGACGTGATGGAAGGTGCGCACCGGCCCGGGCATTTCGACGGGGTGGCGACGGTCGTGACCAAGCTGTTCACCCAGACCTCGGCCAGCGACGCCTTTTTCGGGGAAAAGGATTTCCAGCAGTTCCTCGTGGTGCGCCGGATGGCGGCCGATCTGGACCTGCCGGTGACGGTGCATGGCTGCCCCACGATCCGCGAGATCGACGGGCTGGCGATGTCGTCGCGCAACCTGTTGCTGTCTGACCGGGCGCGGGTGGCCGCGCCGCGCCTTTTCGAGGAGATGGAAGGCATCGCCGAGGGGCTGGCCGGTGGAGCGGCCTTCGGCGCGCTGCGCGACGCGGCGGTGGCGCGTCTGGAAGGCGCCGGTTTCACGAAGGTCGAGTACCTTGAAATCCGCGCGCAGGACGACCTGAGCCGGCTTGACGCGCCCACGCGGCCCGCGCGCCTGTTCGCCGCCGCGTGGCTGGCGGGGGTGCGCCTGATCGACAATATCGCCGTGTGACGGCCCGGCGCGACGCGGCGGGCATGCGCGGGGCGGGCCACCCGACATATCATTGCTTTAAATGCGGCGCGATCTGCTGTAAAGCGCCCGTATCCGAGACGTGATGCCCCTGACCCCGGGCGCATGAGCAAGGATTGGGGTCGGCGGCAATGGGGCCGCCATTGTAACGGAGGACCCGGGATACGCCCGGGAGTGCCTTCAGCTAGGAAACGACTTATGTTCAACGAAGTGAAGAAGACGATGCAGTGGGGCGAGGAGACGCTCACACTGGAAACGGGCAAGGTTGCCCGTCAGGCGGATGGATCGGTCATCGCCACGCTGGGCGAAACCACGGTCATGGCCAATGTCACCTACGCCAAGGAACCGAAGGAGGGGCAGGGTTTCTTTCCCCTGACGGTCCACTACCAGGAAAAATACTATGCCGCCGGCAAGGTGCCGGGCGGCTTTTTCAAGCGCGAGGCGCGGCCGACCGAGAAGGAAACGCTGACCGCGCGGCTGATCGACCGGCCGATCCGCCCGCTTTTCGTGGACGGGTTCAAGAACGAGGTGCTGGTGATGTGCACCGTTCTTTCGCATGACCTTGTCAACGATCCGGACATCGTGGCGATGATCGCCGCGTCGGCCGCGCTGACGATCTCGGGCGCGCCATTCATGGGGCCGATCGCCGGCTGCCGCGTGGGCTACGAGGACGGTGAGTACATCCTCAACCCCGATGTCGAGGACATGCACGAACTGCGCAACAACCCCGACCAGCGTCTGGATCTTGTCGTCGCCGGGACGCGCGACGCCGTGATGATGGTGGAATCGGAAGCCTACGAGCTGAGCGAGGACGAGATGCTCGGTGCCGTGACCTTCGCGCACGAGCAGATCAAGCCGGTGGTCGACCTGATCGTCGATCTGGCCGAGGACGCCGCCAAGGATCCGTTCGATTTCCAGCCGCCGGACTATTCCGACCTGTACGAGGCCGTTAAGGCCGCCGGCGAGGAGCAGATGCGCGCCGCGTTCGCCATCACCGACAAGCAGGAACGCACGGCCGCCGTGGCTGCCGCGCGCGACGCGATCGTCGAGAAACTGACCGAGGCGCAGCTCGAGGATGCCAACCTCGGCGCCGCGATGAAGAAACTGGAGGCCGGCGTGCTGCGCGGCGACGTGGTGAAATCGGGCAAGCGGATCGACGGACGCGCCCTGAACGAGGTGCGCGCGGTCGAGTGCGAAACCGGGTTCCTGCCGCGCACGCATGGCTCGGCGCTGTTTACCCGCGGGGAAACGCAGGGTCTGGTCGTGACCACGCTGGGGACCGGCGACGACGAGCAGATGATCGACGCGCTGCACGGCACCTACCGGTCGAACTTCCTGCTGCACTACAACTTCCCGCCCTATTCCGTGGGCGAGGCCGGGCGCGTCGGCCCGCCGGGACGGCGCGAGATCGGCCACGGCAAGCTGGCGTGGCGCGCGCTGCAGGCGGTTCTGCCGGCGGCCACGGATTTCCCCTACACGATCCGTGTCGTGTCCGAGATCACCGAGTCGAACGGATCGAGCTCGATGGCGTCGGTCTGCGGGGGGTCGCTGTCGATGATGGATGCGGGCGTGCCGCTCAAGGCGCCGGTGGCCGGCGTGGCCATGGGGCTGGTGCTGGAAGATGACGGCGACTATGCCGTGCTGACCGACATCCTTGGCGACGAGGACCACCTTGGCGACATGGATTTCAAGGTTGCGGGCACCGAGGATGGCATCACCTCGCTGCAGATGGACATCAAGGTCGCGGGCATCACGCCCGAGATCATGAAGAACGCGCTGGCGCAGGCCAAGGACGGGCGGATGCACATCCTTGGCGAAATGGGCAAAGCGATGAGCGAGGCGGGTGATTTCAGCGTTCACGCGCCGCGCATCGAAACCATGACCGTCCCGCAGGACAAGATCCGCGAAGTGATCGGGTCGGGCGGCAAGGTCATCCGCGAGATCGTGGAAACGTCGGGTGCCAAGGTCGACATCAATGACGAGGGCGTGATCAAGATCGCCTCGCCCAACAACGAGTCGATCCAGAAGGCCTACGACATGATCTATTCGATCGTGGCCGAGCCCGAGGAAGGGCACATCTACAAGGGCACGGTCGTCAAGATCGTCGATTTCGGCGCCTTCGTGAACTTCTTCGGCAAGCGCGACGGGCTGGTGCATGTCAGCCAGATCGAGAACCGGCGCCTGAACCATCCGTCGGACGTGCTGAAGGAAGGTCAGGAAGTCTGGGTCAAGCTGCTTGGCTTCGATGATCGTGGCAAGGTGCGCCTGTCGATGAAAGTCGTCGATCAGGAAACCGGCCAGGAGATGAGCAAAGAGGAAGCCGCCGAGGGCTGAGCCGCCTTTTCCCGGTATGAAACAGGGCCCCGGCGTTCGCGCCGGGGCCTTTGTTGTGGATGATGCACGGGAGACGCGCAGTGGCTCGGGGCGTAATGACCGCTCGGGGCCATTGTTGGCGGGTGCCGGGTTATTGATGACGACCGTTCGGCAGAAACCCAAGGGCGCGGGATCAAGGCCGAAGGCCGCCGCGCCATCGACGGGCCGCCCCCACGGCCCGGCGATCGGGTGACCCTTGGCGCCCCGTGTCGAGGGTGCGCGCCAGTTGCCGAAATAAATCGAGAGGCTCGAAGGGCGGATCGCCGTGCCGCGGCCCGGCGACGGTGCGGCTCGGCAAATCAAGTCAAACGTCCACGTCCTCCGCACAGCCGACCTTCATCGCAACCGGTTCCCGAAGACTTGTTCGGAAGCTCGATACGTGTCAGCAGACTGTCCCGAACGGCCCTCAGCGCCGCCCTGCATCATTTGCTGCAAAGGGCTGGCGTTCGCGCCGGGGCCTTTGTTGTGTCGCGGGTCAACAACCGGGAGACCGGATTGCAAGTATGTTATTCCCTACCCGACAAGCGGCGGTGTTTCCGGCATATACCGCGCGCGCACAACTTTCGTTTTGTGTGTTTTCAAGAAAGGTTCACGAGTTTTCAAGTTCGAGTCCCGCCGGAGCGCCTTTTGATGATCTCGCGTTCCGGTCAGGCCCCGGCGGCAGAGCCGGGGCCGTTTTTTATCCGGCCGCCGGCGTCAGCCGCGCCTCGGAAAGGATGATGTCCGCGGCCTTCTCGGCGATCATGATCGTGGGGGAGTTGGTGTTGCCGCTGGTGATGGTCGGCATGACGCTGGCATCCACGACGCGCAACCCCCCGACCCCGCGCAACCGAAGGCCGGGATCAAGCGGGGCGGCTTCGTCAGGCCCCATGTGCACCGTGCCGACCGGGTGAAAGATCGTCGTGCCGATGTCGCCGGCGGCGCGGGCCAGTTCGGCGTCCGTCTCGACGTCGGGGCCCGGCTTGATCTCCTCGGGGGCGTAGCGCCGCATCGGGGCCTGTTCCATGATCCGGCGGGTGAGCCGGATCGCGGAGACGGCCACCTGCCGGTCGCCCTCGGTCGACAGGTAGTTCGGCGCGATGACGGGCGGCGCTGCCGGATCGGCGGAGGCGATCGCGACGGTGCCGCGGCTTTCGGGGCGAAGGTTGCAGACGCTTGCCGTCATGCCGGGGAAATCGTGCAGGGCGCCGCCGAACGCGTCCAGCGACAGTGGCTGCACGTGGTATTCCAGATCGGGTGTCGCCAAGTCGGGGCGCGAGCGGGCAAAGGCGCCCAGTTGGCTGGGGGCCATCGACATCGGCCCACGGCGGCGCAGCGCGTATTCCAGCCCGATCGCCAGCTTGCCCGTGATCGAGTTGGCCATCGTGTTCAATGTTTTCGCGCCCTGAAGCCGCCACGCGCAGCGCAGTTGCAGGTGATCCTGCAGGTTGCCGCCCACGGCCGGCATGTCGTGTGTCACGGGCACGCCGTGGTCCTGAAGCAGCCGGGCCGGACCAATGCCGGAGAGTTGCAATATCTGCGGGCTGCCGATCGCCCCGGCGCTGAGGATCACCTCGCGCGCGGCGCGCGCCGTCCTGACGGTGCCGCCCTGTTCGTATTCGACGCCGACGGCTTGCCCCCTTTCGACGATCACGCGGCGGGTATGCGCCCGTGTCTCGACGCGAAGGGTGTCGCGCGGCGCGGTGCGCAGGAAGGCGCGCGCGGTGTTGATCCGCCATCCCGCCCGTTGGTTGACCTTGAAATAGCCCACGCCCGCGTTGTCGCCGGTATTGAAATCTTCCGTCGCCGGCAGCCCGGCCGCCAGCGCCGCGTTACGCCAGTGATCCAGTACATCCCAGTGCAGCCGCTGGCCCTCGACCCGCCATTCGCCGCCGGTCGCATGATGCTCGGACGCGCCGGCGGCGTAATCCTCGGACTTCGTGAAATAGGGCAGGACATCGTCCCACCCCCAGCCGGTATTGCCCATCTGGCGCCAGCGGTCGTAATCGGCGGCCTGTCCCCGCATGTAGATCATGCCGTTGATCGAGCTGCACCCGCCAAGGATCTTGCCCCGAGGGTAGAGCAGCGATCGCCCGTTCAGGCCCGGCTCCTCGGCCGTCTTGAAGCACCAGTCGGTGCGCGGATTGCCGATGCAGTAGAGATAGCCCATCGGGATGTGCACCCAATGGTAGGTGTCGCGCCCCCCGGCTTCGAGCAGGAGGACCTTGTGGCCCCGCTGGCTGAGGCGGTTCGCCAGCACACAGCCCGCGCTGCCGGCGCCCACGATGATGAAGTCCCATTCCATGCGCCCATGATTGGTCCAAGCCCGTGCCGATGGCAAGGTGGCACCGGTCAGACCGGCAGGGCCGTCGTGCTGAAAACGGTGCGCAGCGTGAAGCTGGACTGCATCTTGGCGACCGCGGGCAGCCGCGTCAGGTACTGGCGGTGGATGCGGGCGAAATCCTCGGTGCTTTCTGCGACGACCTTGAGGATGTAATCCGCCGCCCCGGCCGTCAGGTGACATTCCAGCACGTCGGGGATGCGCGCGACGGCCTTCTCGAAGGCTTCCAGCACGTCGTCGGCCTGTGTCGACAGCGTGATCTCGACAAAGATCGTGGCCGACATGCCCAGTTTGCGTGCATCGAGAAGGGCGACGTAGTCGCGTATGTATCCCTCGGCCTCGAGCCTTTGCACCCGCCGGTGGCAGGCGCTCGCCGACAGGTTGATCGCCTCGGCCAGGTCGGCATTGGAAATGCGCCCGCGCTTCTGAAGCGCGGCAAGCAGGCGACGATCCATCGAATCAAGAGCCATTTGCACAAGGCCTTTCGATACAAGGTGAGAAACTGCGAATATCCTTGACCGTAATCGCCATATCACGAGCGAAATATCAAGCCGATTGCGGGTGTGCCGCGACATACTGTCAACAAGGCATGAGGAGGAGGATAACATGAAAATCGGGTGCCCCACCGAGATCAAGCCACAGGAATTCCGTGTTGGAATGACGCCCAACGCCACCCGCGAAGCCGTCGCGCACGGACACGAGGTGATCATTCAGGCCGGCGCGGGCAAGGGCGCGGGTTTCGACGATGCCGATTACGTCGCCGCCGGGGCCGCGATGATCGACACGGCAGCGGAAATCTTCGCGACGGCCGACATGATCGTGAAGGTGAAGGAGCCGCAGGCGGCCGAGCGCAAGATGCTGCGCGCGGGGCAGGTGCTGTTCACGTATCTGCATCTCGCCCCCGATCCGGACCAGACGCACGACCTGCTGGACTCGGGCTGTACCGCCATCGCCTATGAAACCGTCACGGACGCGCATGGCGGCTTGCCCCTGCTGGCGCCGATGTCGGAGGTGGCCGGCCGGCTGGCGCCGCAGATGGGCGCGTGGACGCTGCAGAAGGCCAATGGCGGCCGCGGCGTGCTGATGGGCGGCGTGCCCGGGGTCGGCCCGGCGCGGGTCCTGGTGATCGGTGGCGGGGTCGTGGGGACTCATGCCGCGCGCATCGCGGCCGGGATGGGGGCGGACGTTACCGTTCTGGACCGGTCACTGCCGCGGCTGCGGTACCTCGACGACGTGTTCGGCGACCTGTTCAACACCGGGTATTCCTCGGCCGGGTTGCTGGCCGAGCACCTGAGCGAGGCGGACATGGTTGTCGGCGCGGTGCTGATCCCCGGTGCCGAGGCGCCCAAGCTGGTGCGGCGCGAGCAATTCCCGTCGATGAAGCCGGGGGCCGTGCTGGTGGACGTGGCGATCGACCAGGGCGGCTGTTTCGAGACATCGCGGGCCACGACGCATGCCGACCCGATCTATGACGTGGACGGGATCATGCATTACTGCGTGGCCAACATGCCCGGCGCGGTCGCGCGCACCTCGACCATCGCGCTCGGGAACGCCACGATGCCGTTCATGCTGGCGTTGGCCGACAAGGGATGGCAGCAGGCCTGCGCGGATGATCCGCACCTTTTGAACGGCCTGAACGTGCATGCCGGGCAACTGACCTATTACGCGGTCGGCAAGGCGCTCGGGATCGACGTGATCTCGCCGCAGAAGATCGTCAAGGGCTGAGGCGGGCCGCGGCGCCCCCGCTTGGGGTCGCTCGCTGCCGGTGATCCGGCGCCGGGGGCTGTCTGTCGGACGTTGCCGGGGCAGGGCGAACGCCGCGGCGCGGCCGCGAGCCGGCGCGCGACTCAGATCGCCGCTTTCAGGCTTTCCTCGAGATAGATGTCACGCAGGCGCCGTGCGACCGGGCCGGGCGTGCCCCCGCCGACGTCCTCGCCGTCGATCTCGACCACGGGCATGACGAAGCTGCTTGCGGATGTCACGAATGCCTCGTCGGCCTGTTTCGCCTCGTCGATGGTGAAGCCGCGTTCCGCCACCTCCATCTGCGCCTCACGGGCGAAGCGCAGCACGGCGGCGCGCGTGATGCCGTGCAGGATGTCGTTTGACAGGTGCCGGGTGATGATCTTGCCATCCTTGATGATATAGGCGTTGTTCGCCGTGCCCTCGGTGACCAGCCCGTCCTCGATCATCCACGCGTCGTCGCACCCGGCTTTCTTGGCCATCATCTTGCCCATCGACGGGTAGAGAAGTTGCACCGTCTTGACGTCGCGGCGGCCCCAGCGGATATCGTCGATCGAGATGACCCGGAGCCCCCGTTTCGCATCGGGGCTGTCCGCGAGGTTCGGCTTGGACTGCGTGAAGAGCACGAGCGTGGGGTCCGTCGTCTCGGGGTCGGGAAAGACGAAATCGCGGTCGCCGTCGCTGCCCCGCGTGACCTGCAGGTAAACCAGCCCGTCCTCGATGCCGTTGCGGGCCACCAGTTCGCGATGAATCGACAGAAGGTCGTCGAAGGCGGCGGGTTTCTTTATGTCCAGTTCCGACAGCGACCGTTCGAGCCGCGCCAGGTGGCCGTCGAAATCGATCAGCTTGCCCCCGAGCACGCTCGTCACCTCGTAGACGCCGTCGGCCATCAGGAAGGCCCGGTCGAAAATCGAGACTTTCGCTTCATTTTCGGGCAGGTACTCGCCATTCACGTAAACGGTGCGGGTCATGTGGGTGTCCTTTTCGTCCTGTCGGGGCCGCCTGTCCGGCATGGGGGCGGCGGGTCGTTGGCCGGGCGCGTCAGCCCCACAACGCTGCGTCGGGCGGATGTACCCCCGCCGCGTCGTAGGTCAAGGCGTGATCGCGGTCTTCGGCCAACAGAAGCGGCCCGTCAAGATCCGTGACCAATGCGCCTTGCGCCACAAGGGTCGCCGGGGCCATGGCGAGCGAACTGCCGACCATGCAGCCCACCATCACGTCGAACCCGGCGGCGCTGGCGGCCGCGCGCAGGGCCAGCGCCTCGGTCAGGCCGCCCGTCTTGTCGAGCTTGATGTTGACCACGTCGTACTTGCCCAGGAGGGCGGGCAGGCTGGCGCGGTCATGGCAGCTTTCGTCGGCGCAGACCGGCACCGGCCTGTCCATGGTTGCCAGCGCGTCATCGGCGCCGGCCGGCAGCGGCTGCTCGACAAGCGCCACGCCAAGCCGCTCCAGATGCGGGGCGAGATCGGCATAGACCCCCGCGCTCCAGCCTTCGTTGGCATCCACGATGATCCGCGCCCCGGGGGCGCCGGCGCGGACGGCCTCGAGCCGCGGCATGTCATCGGGGGTGCCCAGCTTGATCTTGAGCAGCGGGCGATGGGCGTTCTTCGCGGCCTGCGCGCGCATGGCCTCGGGCGTGTCCAGAGACAGGGTATAGGCCGTGATCTCGGGGCCCGGGGTGGGCAGGCCGGCCAGGTCCCAAACCCGCCTGCCGGTTCGCTTGGCTTCGAGGTCCCAAAGCGCGCAGTCAACGGCATTGCGGGCCGCGCCGGCAGGCAGAAGCGTCTGCAACGCGGCCCGATCAACCCCGACCGGCAGCTCCTCTATCTGGGCCGTCACGCTGTCGAGCGTTTCGTCATAGCGCGCATAGGGGACGCATTCGCCGCGGCCGGTCGCTTCGCCGTCGCTCACCCTGACCGTCAGCACCTGCGCCTCCGTGCGCGAGCCGCGGCTGATCGTGAACACCTGCGCCAAGCGGAACGTGTCGCGCGTGACGGTGATCTGCACTCTGCCCTCCTTCATCTTGCTGAAAATACTCCCGCCGGAGGCATCCAGGCGGGCGCGGCCCTTGCCCGGCGCCGGGTCATATCGCCGCCAGCGCGTCGGCCAGCTTGCCGGCGCCGAAACGGTAGGGATCCGTGGCGGGCAGGTCCATGCGCGCCTCGATATCGGCAAGGTAGCTTCGCGCCTCGTCCTCGGTCATGTGCTGGGTGTTCACCGAGATGCCGGCGACGACGCAGCCCGGGTTGGCGATGCGGGCCAGCGGCAGGGCGGTGTCGCGCAGGTCCTCGAGTGACGGCAGCGTGTAATCCGGCAGGCCGCGCATGTGCGTGCGCGTCGGTTCGTGGCACAGGATCAGCGCGTCGGGCTGCCCGCCATGGATGAGCGCCATTGTCACCCCCGAGAAGGAGACGTGGAACAGGCTGCCCTGGCCCTCGATCAGGTCCCAGTGGTCGGGGGCGTTGTCCGGGGTCAGCCATTCCACGGACCCGGCCATGAAATCGGCGATCACGGCATCCAGCGGAACACCGTCGCCGGTGATCAGGATGCCGGTCTGCCCGGTGGCGCGAAAGGTGGCCTTCATCCCGCGCGCGTGCATGTCGCGCTCCATGGCCATCGCGGTGTACATCTTGCCGACCGAACAATCCGTGCCCACCGGCAGGCAGCGCTTGCCGGTGCGCGTCTTGCCGTCGGCGATCGGGTACTGCACCTCGGGCACGCGCACGTCGTGAAGCGCGCGGCCCGTCGCCTCGGCCACGGCGACAAGGTCCGGCTCGTCGCGCAGCAGGTTGTGCAGGCCGGCGGCAAGGTCGAACCCGTCTTCCAGCGCGGCGATCAGGACCTTTTTCCACGCCGCCGAAATCACCCCGCCCCGGTTGGCCACGCCGATCACGAGCGTCTTGGCGCCGGCGGCCTTGGCCTGCGCGAGGGTCATGTCGGTCAGGCCCAGATCGGCGCCGCAGCCCTCCAGCCGCAACTGCCCGACGGCGTTGTCGGGACGCCAGTCGCGAATGCCTATCGCGACCTTGGCGGCCAGCATGTCAGGGGCGTCGCCCAGGAAAAGCAGATAGGGTGTTTCGATCATGGCATGGCTCCTCGGGGCATTGCTGTCACGCATATTCCGACGAAATTAGTGCGAGATTCTGTTGAATGACAGCGCATTTCAGCACGATTGCGAACATTCTTGCGCTGATACACAGTTTTCCGGGATGGAGTCCGGCAAGGCGGGGCGGCACCGGGTCGATAAAGCCGGTTGCGGGTGAGAGTGCAATTATATACCGGTTTTTCCGGATCAACGGAAATTTTCGGAAAAGAGGCCCCACTTATGAGCTTTCGTGTGCAACCCCCCGCCCCGGCGCGTCCCAACCGCTGCCAGCTGTTCGGCCCCGGGTCGAACGACAAGCTGTTCGAGAAGATGGCACAAAGCGCGGCGGACGTGATCAATATCGACCTCGAAGATTCCGTTTCGCCCAATGACAAGGACCTCGCACGCAAGAACACCATCGCGGCGATCAATGACGTGGACTGGGGCAACAAGTGCCTCAGCGTGCGCATCAACGGGCTTGATTCCCCGTTCTGGTACCGTGACGTCGTCGACCTGCTGGAGCAAGCGGGCGAGCGGTTGGACCAGATCATGATTCCCAAGGCGGGCTGCGAGTCGGACATCTATGCCGTCGATGCGCTTGTCACCGCGATCGAGGCGGCCAAGGGGCGCGAGAAGCGCATCAGCTTCGAGGCGATCATCGAATCCGCGGCCGGGATTTCCCATGTCGAGGAGATCGCCGCCGCGAGCCCGCGGATGCAGGCGCTGAGCCTCGGCGCGGCCGATTTCGCCGCGTCGATGGGCATGGCCACCACGGGCATCGGCGGCACGCAGGAGAATTACTACATGCATCGCGAGGGGCAGAAATACTGGTCGGATCCGTGGCATTGGGCACAGGCGGCAATCGTCGCCGCCTGCCGGACCCACGGCCTGCTGCCGGTGGACGGGCCGTTCGGCGATTTCAGCGACGACGCGGGCTTCCGCGCGCAGGCGTTGCGGTCGGCGACGCTGGGCATGGTGGGCAAATGGGCCATCCACCCCAAGCAGATCGCGCTGGCCAACGAGATCTTCACCCCGACAGCGGAGGCCGTCGCGGAGGCGCGCGAGATCCTCAAGGCGATGGAAGAGGCCAAGGCGCGTGGCGAGGGCGCGACCACCTACAAGGGGCGGCTTGTGGACATCGCCAGCATCAAGCAGGCCGAGGTGATCGTCACGCAGGCCGAGATGATCGAAAGGCAGTAACGGCGTTCGACGCCCTGCCCCGGGGGCGCTGCCCCCGGACCCCCGGGGTATTTCGGCCGAGAAGAAGCACCGTCACGGCGGGGCCGCCGGGCGGAGGGAAACGCGCCGCGGATCCTGGCGGTCGCTGGCTGTTGCCACGATGGCCCGCACGAGGCAATCGAGGCTGTCGGTCCAGGGCGGTGTTGCCGGCAGATGGTCGGTGAGCAGGGACAGTTCGGTGCAGGCGACAAGCAGGTGATCGGCGCCGCGGGCGGCGAGATCGGCGGCCTCTGTCGCGAGGGCCGTGCCGGTCTGGCCGGGCGGGGCGCCCGATTTCACCGCGCGGATGATCGAGAGCATCGCGTCGTCGTTGGCCGGGGGCAGGGCCGCCAGGCCGTGGCGGGCGAAAGGTGCCTCGAACACCCCGGTCAGCCGGGTGGCGGGCGAGGCGAGCATACCCACCCGGCGCGCGCCCCGCGAGGCCAGCCGGGCCGCGGTGAGTTCAAGCATGTCGAGGAAGGGCAGGCCGGCCGCCGCGCGTATCGCGTCCGCGTAATGGTGGGCGGTGTTGCAGGGCATGGCCAGCGCCCGTGCGCCGGCGCGTTCGAGATCGCGCGACATGCCGGCCAGCACCGGCGCGGGATCGGCGCCCGTGCCGTCGATCAACGCGGCGATCCGGCTGGGCACCTGCGGGTTCTGGTGCACGATGAGCGGCACGTGGTCGGCGTCGTCGGCGGCTGGCACCGCGCGCAGCACTTTCTGCATCAGCAGGATGGTGGCCTCGGGCCCCATCCCGCCCAGAATGCCCACCGGTTTCATTTCGGCACGTCGAAACAATGGGTATAGCCGGTCAGGCCGATGGCGCCGCCGGTATGCAGGAAGACGATCTTTTCGCCTTTCCTGAAATGTCCCTGGCGGACCAGATCGATGAGCCCGGCCGCGCCCTTGGCGGAATAGACGGGGTCGAGCAGGACCGCCTCGGTGCGCGCGAAGATGTCGATGGCTTCGAGCGTGCTGTCGGCGGGCAGGCCGTAGCCGGGGCCGACATAATCGGTGTTGGCGACCACGTCTTCACGCGCGACGACGCCGGGACATCCGAGTTTCTCGGCGGTCTTGACGGCGAGATTGTAGACATTCTCTTCCTGTTTGGGTTTCGGGGCGCGCACGCCGATTCCAAGAAGCGGGATCCGCGCGTTCATCGCCTTGAGCCCGGTCACGAGCCCCGCCTGCGTGCCCGCCGAGCCGGTGGCGTGCACGACGTGGTCCACGTCGAGGCCGGTGGTCACGAACTGGCCCAGCATTTCGAGCGCACAGTTGACGTAGCCGAGCGCGCCTGTGGCGTTCGAGCCGCCGCCCGGGATGGTGTAGACGGTCTTGCCCTCGGCGCGGCGCTTGTCGGCGACCGCCTCCATCTCGGCGTTCATGTCGAGGTCGGGGCCGCGATGCTCCATCGTGGCGCCGTGCAGGTGATCGAGCAGGACGTTGCCGTTGTACTTGTAGTTCTCGTGGTTGTAGCCCGTCCGGTCCTCGAGCAGGATGTGGCAGGCCATGCCGAGCCGCGCGGCGGCAGCGGCCGTCTGGCGGGCATGGTTCGACTGGGTCGCTCCCTGCGTCATGACCATGTTGGCCCCTTGTGCCTGTGCCTCGGCCATCAGGAATTCCAGCTTGCGGGTCTTGTTGCCGCCGGTCGAGAGCCCGGTGCAATCATCCCGCTTGATCCAGATTTCCGGCCCGCCGAGGTAGTCCGACAGGCGCGGCATCGGTTCCAGCGGGGTCGGGAGATGGGCAAGGCGGGTTCGGGGAAACCGGGCGAGGTTCATGGATGTCTCCTGTCTGAGGTGAAGCGAGCGAAGGTAGGGCGGTTGGCCGCGGTTGGCGCCTTGCCGGCCGGCCCGCCGCGCCGGCGGGCCGGGTC
>NZ_JBKOTX010000116.1:0-18887 GCF_047086965.1 Roseovarius halophilus (ex Wu et al. 2025)
TCCTAGATCATCGAGTAAAAGTTGTTGGTGGAAAAAGTATTGACTACACTGGGGCACGGGGGGGGGGCGGCGCCCCCCGCCGAGGCCACCGCGCGCGAGGTCTTCGAAAAGGGCGGCGCGGGTGGCGAGTTGCCGACCCTGACGCTGGAGCCGGCCGAACTGGGCGACGGGATCTCGGTGGTGCAGCTCATCGTGCGCTCGGGGCTTGCGGCCAGCGGCAAGGAGGCCAAGCGGTTGATCGCCGACAACGGCGCACGGTTGGACGATGCGCCGCTGACCGATGCGGGCCGCATGATCACCGCGGCCGAGCTTGCCACACCGATCAAGCTGTCCGCGGGCAGGAAACGCCATGCCATGGTGGCGCTGGGCTGACCGCGCGCCCGCCCGGCGGCCGGGGCCGGAATCGGGGCTGGCGACGCCCGGCGCGATCTTCTAAGGATCGGGACCATGTCCAAGACGATCCTCGAGAGATGCGCGGCCCGGGGCCTGCGCCTGACCGACCAGCGCCGCACCATCGCGGGCGTGCTGGACGCGGCCGAGGACCATCCCAACGTCGAGGACCTGCACGCCCGCGCCATGCGGGCCGATCCGCGCATCTCGCTGGCCACGGTCTATCGCACGGTCAAGCTCTTCGAGGAGGAGGGCATCCTCGACCGCCTGGATTTCGGCGACGGGCGCGCCCGCTACGAGGCGGCCGACCAGGGCCACCACGACCACCTGATCGACCTGGAAACCGGCGCGGTCATCGAATTCATGGATGACGAGATCGAGGCGCTGCAGGACCGTATCGCCCGCAGGCTGGGCTACCGGCTCAAGGGCCACCGGCTGGAGCTTTACGGTGTGCCGCTCAAGCGGGGCGGGTCCAAGTGAACAACCTCATCGGCGCCCTGTGGATGATCATGGCCATGGCCTTCTTCGCCCTGGTCGATACCTACATCAAGCTGGCCACCGTCAGCGTGCCGCGCGCGCAGGTGGTGGTGGTCATGGGGGCCGTTGGGCTGCTGGCCTTTGCGCTGGCCGCGCGGGCCCGCGGGCTCAAGCCGATGCCGCCCGAAATTTTCCGCGGCCCCTCGCTGCTGCGTGCGGCCGGCGAGGCCGGGGCGACCACCTGTTTCGTCTTCTCGCTGTCCGAGGTGGACCTGTCGCTTTTCACCACCATCGTGCAGGCCAACCCGCTGATCGTCGTGCTGGGCGCGGCGCTGTTTCTGGGCGAGCCGGTGGGCTGGCGGCGCTGGGCGGCCATCCTCCTCGGCATGGTCGGCGTGCTGATCGTGCTGCGCCCCACGGGCGAGGGGTTCAACGCCTTCGCGCTGCTGGTGTTTCTGGGCGTGCTGTCGCAGTCGATCCGTGACCTCGCCACCCGGCGCGTCGCCGAAGGAATCCACACGCTGCAACTCTCCTGCGGGTCCTTTCTGGCGCTGATTGCCGCCGGGTTCATCATCGGCATCGTCCAGAACACGCCACCCATGCGCCCCGAGGGCATGGCCTGGCTCTATCTCTTTGGCGCCGCGGGTCTTTTCATGCCCGCGATCTATGCCATGGTCGCGGCGATGCGGGTGGGTGAGATCGGCTTCGTCGCGCCCTTTCGCTACAGCCGCATCCTCTTCGGGCTGGGCCTGGGCGTGCTGATCTTCGGCGAGAGGCTGGACGCCTACACCCTGACCGGGGCCACGCTGATCGTCGGCACCGGACTTTATTCCTTCTGGCGCGAGACCCGCAAGCGCCCAACCGAGGGCGCGCCCGGCTGATGGAGAACCTGCGCGGCGCCGCCTTCATGACCCTGTCGATGCTGGGCTTCGCCATCGAGGACGCCCTGATCAAGACCGTGGCCGCGCGTCTGCCCGCCGGGCAGATCATCGCCCTGCTGGGGCTGGCGGGGGCACTGCTGTTCTGGGCCTGGCTGGCGCTGCGGGGTCAGCGGCTCTTCGTGCCCGCGCAGCTGGCGCCGCGGGTGCTAATGCGCACCGGCTGCGAGGCCCTGGGCACCGCCTTTTTCGTCACCTCCCTGACGCTGATCCCGCTGACCCTCGCCTCGGCGGTGATCCAGGCGACGCCGCTGGTGGTGGCCCTGGGGGCCGCGCTTTTCCTGGGCCAGCCCGTGGGCTGGCGGCGCTGGACGGCGATCGGCGTCGGCTTTGCCGGGGTGCTGCTGATCCTGCGGCCCGGCAGCGCCGCGTTCGACCCGCTGGTCCTGCTGACGGTGGCCGGGATGCTGGGGCTGGCCGGGCGCGATCTTCTGACCCGGGCCATGAACTCGGATATCACCGGGCCGCACCTGTCGATCATGGCCTTTCTGGGCCTCGTGCCCACGGGGCTGTTGCTGGTCGCGTCGCAGGGCCAGCCGCTGCTGCTGCCCACCCTGCCCGAGGCGGCGCTGCTGAGCATCTGCGTGGTGATCGGCATGGCCGCCTATCTCGCCATCATCGCCGCCACCCGGGCGGGAGATGCCGGGGTGATCTCCTTGTTCCGCTATGCCCGCATGGTCTTTGCGCTTGCCATCGGCTGGCTGATCTTCCACGAGCAGCCCGACACCCATACCCTGGCCGGTGTGGCGATCGTCATCGCCGCCGGGCTTTACACCCTGATCCGGGAACATCGGCTGCGCCGGGCTTCCCTCAGGGCCGCCAAGCCGTTATAGCAGCGGCGAGCCCTCCCGTGTTTGCGCTAACAAGCCCAAAGGACACCCCATGAGCACCATCATCGACATCCACGCCCGCGAAATTCTCGACAGCCGTGGCAACCCCACGGTCGAGGTCGACGTGACCCTCGAAGACGGCACCATGGGCCGCGCCGCCGTGCCCTCGGGCGCCTCCACCGGCGCCTACGAGGCGGTCGAGCGGCGCGACAACGACAAGTCCCGCTACATGGGCAAGGGCGTGCTGGAGGCGGTCGAGGCCGTCAACGGCGAGATCGCCGAGACCCTGCTGGGGTTCGATGCCGCTGAACAGGTCGCCATCGACCACGCCATGATGGAACTGGACGGCACCGACAACAAGGGCCGGCTGGGCGCCAATGCCATCCTCGGCGTCTCGCTGGCGGTGGCCAAGGCGGCGGCAGACTTTTCCATGCAGCCGCTGTTCCGCTACGTCGGCGGCACCTCGGCGCGGGTCCTGCCGGTGCCCATGATGAACATCATCAACGGCGGCGAACATGCCGACAATCCGATCGACATCCAGGAATTCATGATCATGCCGGTCAGCGCGGATAGCATCCGCGACGCCGTGCGCATGGGCTCGGAGGTGTTTCACACGCTGAAAAAGGAACTGACCGCGGCGGGCATGTCCACCGGCCTGGGCGACGAGGGCGGCTTTGCCCCGGAACTGGGCAGCACCCGCGAAGCGCTGGATTTCATCCTCAAGTCCATCGAGAAGGCCGGCTACAAACCGGGCGAGGACATCTTCCTCGCGCTGGATTGCGCGGCCACGGAATACTTCAAGGACGGTCGCTATGTCCTTTCCGGGGAAGGACAAACCCTGACATCCGAGGAAAACGTCGCCTACCTCGAAGCGCTGGTGGCCGACTATCCCATCCTCTCGATCGAGGACGGCATGTCCGAGGACGACTGGGATGGCTGGGTCGCCCTGACCAAGGCCCTCGGCGACAGCGTCCAACTGGTGGGCGACGATCTTTTTGTGACCAACCCCGAGCGGCTGGCCACGGGCATCGACAAGGGCGCGGCCAATTCCATGCTGGTCAAGGTCAACCAGATCGGCAGCCTGACCGAAACCCTGCAAGCGGTCGAGATGGCCCACCGCGCGCGGATGACCAATGTCATGTCGCACCGCTCGGGCGAGACCGAGGATGCCACCATCGCCGACCTCGCCGTGGCGACCAACTGTGGCCAGATCAAGACCGGCTCGCTGGCCCGCTCGGATCGGCTGGCGAAATACAACCAGTTGATCCGCATCGAGGAAGCCCTGGGCGCGGCCGCCACCTACGCGGGCCGGTCGGTCCTCAAATAGGTCTGGCGGATCGGTGCCCCGTCAGGTGGACGCCGAAATCACGCGTCACCCTTACGGACAGGGCGCCTTGTAGTAGGTGCCGTCCCCGCGCGCGTAGGCGCAGGTCTGACCGTTCTGGTTCTGGGCTACGACGGTGCCCGCGGCGGCCCCGCCGAGAGCGGCAATCATGCGCCAGTCATCGTCGGCCTTCAATACATCGGCGGCGACCAGCCCGGCGGCCGCCCCACCGGTCATGCCGACAACCGTGCGTTGCTGGTCGGTCAGGTTTTGACAGGCCGTCAGGACGGACAGCCCGAACAGGGCGAGGATCAGCGATTTCATGACAGTCTCCTTGAACGTGGCGCGCCGGGACGCGGCGCATGTGGCTGACCTTTTCAGCGCGCCCACGCATGCGGCGACAGGTAGCAGCACAGTACTCGCTGATTTGCGGAATTCCGCCGATATAGGCTGAAATGTCGGCGGGTTTATGCCAATTCTAAGTGAGAACGCACCATACCGGAGTCCTCAAATGACCGCTGACGAGATTATTGCCCGCCTTGGCCTCATCCCGCACCCCGAGGGCGGTCACTACCGCGAAACTTGGGTCGCCACCGACCGCGTCGCGGATCAGCCCGACCGGCCCGCTGGCACCTGCATCCACTTTCTGTTGCAAGCGGGGGCGCGCAGCCACTGGCACCGGGTCGATGCCACCGAGATCTGGCACTTCCACGCCGGGGCGCCGCTGGTCCTCTCCATGGCCAAAACCGATGCCGGGCCACGCAGCGACCACCGCCTAGGCCCTGATCTGGAAGAGGGTGAGAAGCCACAACTGATTGTGCCGCCCCACTGGTGGCAAGCCGCCGAGACAACGGGGGACTGGACGCTGGTCAGTTGCACCGTCTGCCCGGATTTCCGCTTCGAGGGCTTCGAGCTGGCGCCACCGGATTTCGACATCCCCTAGGCCAAGAAAGGGGGCGCTGCCCCCGTCCCGCCTTGCGGGACTCCCCCGGGATATTTGGGGTCCAGAGAAAGGCCCCGGCAGAGGGTCATCAGGTGCCATGCCGGGGCCCGGAGCTTTCTCCGGACACGGTCATCGGCGTCCCCGCCTGTACCGCACCTGCAGTATGTCCGATTCCGGTTGATGAACCGTTACCGTTTTCTTTGGACCTGAAATATCCCGGGGTGAATTGGCCGCGAGGCCAAGAGGGGCTGGCCCCTTCTCGGTCGGCGCGGGCGCAGCCCGCGGCGAAAGAACGAGCCCCCTGCCAGTGTCCCGCCCTTCCCCGGTGAATGCCGCGCATTCATCGTCCAAGGGCAGAGCGGATTGGCCCTGCCAAACTATGGAGTCCGCCGCTGCAACTGCGCGGTACATGAAAAAACGGGGGCCGAGGCCCCCGCTTGAGGTTCGCCGTCCAGGCTCAGTTCCTTGTACCGCCCGGTTTCTGCCTGCGGCCTGGACGTCGGCAGCGCGAGCGCACCCGCGCCGTGCTCTTTGGAGCGCCTCTGGCGCTCCGGCGGGGCGGATCACGGTCCGCCCCGCCGTCTGTCTCAGCTACACCCGCTGGTCCCGCCGCAGGTGTTGCATTTCATGCAGGTGCCGTTGCGCACCAGCGTGTAGTTGCCGCAATCGCCGCAGGCCTCGCCCTCGAAGCCCTGCATCTTGGCCTTGTCGCGGGCCGTCAGTGATGTGACCCCGGTGGCCTGGGCCATGCCGCCGCCCGTTGCGACCGCGGGCATCATGGTATCCAGCCCGGTTTGCACGTCCGCCGCGCCGTCAAGCCCCCCGGCGCCGCCCTGCAGCACCACCAGATCCTGCGGGACGCGCTTGCGGAGATAGCCGGTGGAGCTGATCTGCTTGAGCACCTCCAGGCTGCGCGACGAGGCGCTGTCGGACATCTCCTTGATGTTGGACACGCCCTCTTCCTCGCCCCGGCCGAGATCGTCGAAGGACGCGCCCTCGGGCTTCACATGGGCCAGGTCGGTCCGGTCCAGGTAGGACACGGCCAGTTCGCGGAAGATGTAGTCGAGGATCGAGGTGGCGTTCTTGATGCTGTCATTGCCCTGCACCATGCCCGCCGGTTCGAACTTGGTGAAGGTGAAGGCATCGACGAATTCCTCGAGCGGCACCCCGTATTGCAGGCCCACCGAGACGGCGATGGCGAAGTTGTTCATCATCGCGCGGAAACCGGCGCCTTCCTTGTGCATGTCGATGAAGATCTCGCCCAGGTTGCCGTCCTCGTATTCACCGGTGCGCAGGTAGACCTTGTGCCCGCCGACCACGGCCTTCTGGGTGTAGCCCTTGCGGCGTTCCGGCATCTTCTCGCGGTGGTTGCGGACGATTTCCTTGACGATGACCTTCTCGACCACTTTCTCGGCCAGCACCGTGGCCTTTTCCCGGGTCGAGCCGCTTTCCAGGGTCTCCTGGGCCTCCTCGTCGTCCCCGACCAGGGCCGCGGCCAGCGGCTGCGACAGCTTCGAGCCGTCGCGGTAGAGCGCGTTGGCCTTCACCCCCATGGACCAGCTGCGCTCGTAGGCGGCCTGGCAGTCCTCGATGGTGGCATCGTTGGGCATGTTGATGGTCTTGGAGATCGCCCCCGAGATGAAGCTCTGCGCCGCCGCCATCATGTCGATGTGGCTGTTGACGCCCAGGTAGCGCGTGCCCCTCTTGCCACAGGGGTTGGCGCAGTCGAAGACGTGGTAGTGCTCTTCTTTCAGGAAGGGCGCACCCTCCAGCGTCA
Organism: Roseovarius halophilus (ex Wu et al. 2025); assembly: GCF_047086965.1. Lineage (NCBI taxonomy): Bacteria > Pseudomonadati > Pseudomonadota > Alphaproteobacteria > Rhodobacterales > Roseobacteraceae > Roseovarius > Roseovarius halophilus (ex Wu et al. 2025). The sequence goes on from NZ_JBKOTX010000116.1 coordinate 6,680, forward strand.
TGGTCCCGCAGACATGGTCGTTAGCGGCCTCGATATCGGCCTTGTTGAAGCCCAGATGCGCCAGCAGGTCGAAGGTCGGATCATTCAGCCGCCCGGCCGGGATACCCAGCGTTTTCTGGCAGAACTCTGCACCCAGCGTCCACTGATTGAAGACGAAGCGGATGTCGAAGGCGCTCGGCAGCGCCGCCTCGATCTTGGCGATTTCGGCTTCGCCGAAGCCGTGCCCGATCAGCGCGGTGTGGTTGATGCCGGGCGCGTTGCCCAGCGAGCCATGACCCACGGCGTAGGCGACGATCTCCTCGATCTGCGCGGGGCCGTAGCCCAGCTTTTCCAGCGCCGCGGGCACCGACTGGTTGATGATCTTGAAGTAGCCACCGCCGGCCAACTTCTTGAACTTCACCAGGGCGAAATCGGGCTCGATCCCGGTGGTGTCGCAGTCCATGACCAGCCCGATCGTGCCGGTGGGCGCGATCACCGTGGCCTGGGCGTTGCGATAGCCGTTCTTCTCACCAAGGCTCAGGGCCTCGTCCCAGGCCAACTTGGCCAGCCCCACCAGGCGGGCGTCGGGGCAATTGGCGTGATCGAGGGCCACCGGCTTGACCTCGAGGCCTTCGTATCCCTCGGTCGCGCCGTGGGCGGCGTTGCGGTGGTTGCGGATCACCCGCAGCATGTGCTCGCGGTTCTTGTCGAACTTGGCGAAGGGGCCAAGCTCGCCCGCGATCTCGGCGCTGGTGGCATAGGAGACACCGGTCATCATGGCGGTCAGAGCCCCGGCCAGAGCGCGGCCCTCCTCGCTGTCGTAGCCCAGGCCCATGTTCATCAGCAGGCCGCCGATGTTCGCGTAGCCCAACCCCAGGGTGCGGAAATCATAGGATCTCCGCGCAATCTCCTTGGAGGGGAACTGCGCCATCATCACCGAGATTTCCAGCGTCAGGGTCCACAGGCGCGTGGCATGCATGTAGTCCTCGGCCTGGAACTGTCCGTCCTGATAGAAGGTCAGCAGGTTCATCGAAGCCAGGTTGCAGGCCGTGTCGTCCAGGAACATGTATTCCGAACAGGGGTTCGAGCCACGGATCGCCCCGTCCTCGGGGCAGGTGTGCCAGGCGTTGACCGTGTCGTGATACTGGATGCCCGGGTCGGCGCAGGCCCAGGCGGCATGGCCGACTTTTTCCCACAGGTCGCGGGCCTTGACGGTGCGGGCCACCTCGCCGTTGGTGCGGTTGATAAGCTCCCAGTCGGCATCCTCGCGCACGGCCTTGAGGAAGGCATCCGTCACCCGGATCGAGTTGTTGGAGTTCTGCCCCGAGACCGAGTTGTAAGCCTCGCTGTCCCAGTCGGTGTCGTAGGTGGGGAACTCGATGCTGTCATAGCCCTGCTTGGCGTAGTCCAGCACGCGCTTGACGTAGGTCTCGGGGATCGCGACCTTCTTGGCGTCGCGGATGGCGGCCTTGAGCGCGGCATTGGTCTTGGGGTCGCAGGCGTCCTCGGTCTTGCCGTCCCAGGCCTTGATGGCCGCGAAGATCTCGTTGAGCCGCGCCTCGTGCATCTTGGAGCCGGCAACGATGCTGGCGACCTTCTGTTCCTCCAGCACCTTCCAGTCGATGAACTCCTCGATATCGGGGTGGTCGGCATCCACGATCACCATCTTGGCGGCGCGGCGCGTGGTGCCGCCCGACTTGATCGCGCCCGCCGCGCGGTCGCCGATCTTGAGAAAGCCCATCAGGCCGCTGGACTTGCCGCCGCCAGACAACGGCTCGCCCTCGCCGCGCAGGTGGCTGAAGTTGGTGCCGGTGCCCGAGCCGTACTTGAACAGGCGCGCCTCGCGCACCCAGAGATCCATGATGCCGCCATCGTTGACCAGGTCGTCGCGGCAGCCCTGGATGAAGCAGGCGTGCGGCTGCGGGTGCTCATAGGCGCTCTGCGAGGCGGCCACCTCGCCGGTGCGGTGATCGACATAGTGGTGCCCCTGGCTTGGGCCGTCGATGCCATAGGCCCAGTGCAGCCCGGTGTTGAACCACTGCGGCGAGTTCGGCGCGGCGCGCTGGGTGGCCAGCATGTAGCGCATCTCGTCGAAATAGGCGCGGGCGTCCTCTTCGGTGGAAAAGTAGCCACCCTTCCAGCCCCAGTAGGTCCAGGCCCCGGCCATGCGGTCAAAAACCTGCTTGGCGCTGGTCTCGCCCGTCAGTGTCGCGCCCTTGTCGGCCTCGGAGCGCCACAGGAATTCCGGCACGCCCTTTTCCTTGATCCGGCGCAGCTTGTCCGGCACGCCCGCCTTGCGGAAATACTTCTGGGCGATCACGTCGCTGGCGACCTGGCTCCAGCGGGCGGGGATCTCGCAATTCTCGAGCTTGAATACGGTGGTCCCGTCGGGATTGCGGATCTCCGACGTGGTGGTCTTGAACTCGATGTCCGCGTAAGAGTCCTGCCCGGCCTTTGTAAAGCTGCGTTCGATCTTCATTGTTGTCCCTCGTGCCTCTTGTTCATGGTCGGCGTTGCGACCCATTCGTAACTTTCGCGCGGCCCTTTGGCCCCGTGCTTTGCCGTTCGCAGGCAAACAGGCCTTCGAGTGCCCCAAAACACGGGGGCCACGAACCTGCTGCGCCGCCCGGCGCGCTGCCTCTGCTTCGGGTTTGTGTCCCTGCCGGTCCGCCACTAAATGTAGTGCACTCCTGATCGGCTCGCACAAGATGGCAAATCTACACCTGGTGGGTCAACGTCATTTTAGCACCAAATGCGGGATTTTGAGCTTGACCAAGGCGGGGGGCAGGTCGCCTGCGCGATTCCTCCACCGGCTTGTTCACAAACGGGGGCAAACGGCGCGGTCGAAAATTGCCGCCCACCTCAAGCGCCTGCCGCCCAAAGCTCAGACAGTGCATCAAGCACCACACGCCAAGGCTGCGAGTCGCGCCCGACGCCGCCGCGTGTCGCAGGCGCGCAACAGCGCCGGTTCATGGGTTGGGGAAAAGTGGTCGGGGCGGCGAGATTCGAACTCACGACCCCCTGTACCCAAAACAGGTGCGCTACCAGACTGCGCCACGCCCCGGACCACGGCGCCGATCTACTTGCCCCGGCGGCGCTTGAAAAGCCCTAATCGGCCGGACAGGGCCAGGCGCCATCCGGCCCGATAGCCGGGTGGCGCATGACGTCGCCCTCGGCGATGCCCAACCGCGCGGCCAGCCCGCCGTTGATCTCGAGCACGAACTGCACCGCGTCGCCGCCGGGAATCGCAGTCTCATCGCCAGGGCGGGCATTGGCGTGCAGCCGCGTCAGGCGGCCGGTTTCATCGAAGAACAGCATGTCCAGAGGGATCAGCGTGTTGCGCATCCAGAAGCTGACAGGCTGAGGCTCGGGATAGACGAAGAGCATCCCGGCAAGGGTCGGCATCTCTTCCACGAACATCAAACCGCGCGCCCGGGCCTCGGGCGTATCCGCCACCTCGACCGAGACGCGCGCCTGCCCCCAGTCACCCCGCAGAGTGATACTGTCGGCTGAACAGGCCGCCGGGGCGGCGGACCCCAGCACGCACAGGAACAGCGTCAGCGCCGCTGTCAGTCCGCGATATCCGCGGCATCCTCTCGCAGACCGGCTTCCCATGGCAGAACCTCCGTCGCCATGAGGCCCCGCGTTCCTTCGACGGTCCGCACCCCGATGGCTTCACCGGGAATCAAATCAGCAAGACCGGACCGGCGCAAGACCTCGATATGGACAAAGACATCGTCCTCGACCCCGAAGATATTGGCGAAGCCGAAGCCCTTGACCTTGTCGAACCATTTGACCCGCGCAGGGTGCATCGGGGCAGCGGCCAGATCTTCGGCACTCATGTCGGCAAAGTCGCTCAACCCCCCGCCGATCACGGCGTCGGGCACCTGGATATCGCGCACCTCGGCGGCCTGAAGGCCACGGTCGGTCTCAAGGACGACCAGTTCGACCTCGGCCCCGTCAGCGACGGAGCTTTGCCCAAAGTTGCGCAGCACATTCGCGTGCAACAGAATGTCGGGGCCGCCATCCTCGGAGACGACGAAGCCGAACCCCTTGCCCGGATCGAACCATTTCACGTGGCCACGGCACACCTGCCCGTTGCTGTTGTCATCAGTCATTCGCTTGGCCCCCGAACCCAACAGATGCCAATCTACGCGGGCATCAGGGCGATTACCTGCGGCCTTACCGGGGCAGTTTCAAGCCTGATCTTTTGTCCAAAATTCTACGACGCGTGAAATTTCGGGGATAATTTTCGCGTCGTGTCAGGGGTTAAGCCTCTGAACAGACCAGGTTTTTTTCGCGTCGCGCGTCCACCGGAACCTGTCGTGAAGTCGGAACGCCCCATCCGCCCAAAACTCGATTTGCACAGGCGCAATGCGATACCCGCCCCAGAACGGCGGCCGCTCGGGATCGGTCCCCTTCTCGGCGGTGATCCGTGCCACGTCGGCCAAAAGGGCACTGCGCGAGGAAAGCGGTTCCGACTGCCGCGAGGCCCAGGCGCCCAGCCGGCTTTTCAGGCTGCGGCTGCGGTAATAGGCGTCGGCCTTGTCGCCCGCCTCGCGGGTGACGGTACCGCGCACGCGGATCTGGCGGCGCAGGCTTTTCCAGTGCATCACGAAGGCGGCCGTGCCCGTCGCCTCGATCTCGGCAGCCTTGGCCGACCCGTAGTTGGTATAGAAGACGAAGGCATCGTACTCGATCTCCTTGAGCAACACCATCCGCGCGTTGGGCATGCCCTCGGCATCCGTGGTCGCAAGGGCGATGGCATTGGGGTCGTTGACCTCGGCCTTCTCGGCCTCGGCCAGCCAGCGCCGGGCGATCTCGAAAGGGTCGTCGCCCGCGAATATGCCGGTGCGGTCGGTCATGGTGGTCTCCTGCGCGTTGTGCCGTTTCAATCCCGGACCTAGCACATCCCGCCCCCGGGCAAAGGCCGCTTGATGCTGTGTGACGCTTGGCTTACACCGTTCCCAACAATGGGTGGCACGGCGGGAGCAAGGCATGTCTTCGAACTTGATGCAGGGAAAACGCGGGCTTGTCATGGGCCTGGCCAATGACAAGTCCATCGCCTGGGGCATCGCCAAGGCTCTCGCCGGGGCCGGGGCGGACCTGGCCTTTTCCTACCAGGGCGAGGCGCTGAAAAAGCGCGTCGGCCCGCTTGCCGCCGAACTGGGATCGGACATCGTGCTGCCCTGCGATGTCGGGGACGAAGCCTCCATCGACGCGCTTTTCGAGGGGCTGCGGCAACGCTGGGACAGCCTCGATTTCGTCGTCCATGCCATCGGCTACTCCGACAAGAGCGAGCTGCGCGGCCGCTACGTCGACACCAGCCGCGCCAATTTCGCCATGTCCATGGATATCTCGGTTTACTCCTTCACCGCCGTGATGCAGCGCGCCGAAAAGATGATGACCGACGGCGGAAGTGCCCTGACCATGACCTATTACGGGGCCGAACAGGTCATGCCGCATTACAACGTCATGGGCGTGGCCAAGGCCGCGCTCGAGGCCAGCGTGCGCTACATGGCCGAGGACCTGGGCAAGGACGGCATCCGCGTCAACGCCATTTCCGCCGGGCCGATCAAGACGCTGGCCGCCAGCGGCATCGGCGATTTCCGCTACATCCTCAAGTGGAACGAGCTGAACTCGCCCCTGCGCAAGAACGTCACCATCGACGAGGTCGGCGGCGCAGCGCTCTACCTGCTCAGCGATCTGGCCGGCGGCGTCACGGGCGAGGTGCATCACGTCGACGCGGGCTATCACGTTGTCGGCATGAAGGCCGTCGACGCCCCCGACATCGACAAGAGCTGAGCCATGGTCGACAACCGCCTGCCACACGAAAAAGGGTTCCACGTCAGCTGGGACCAGCTGCACCGCGACAGTCGGGCGCTGGCCTGGCGGCTGGACGGCTACGGCCCCGATGACGGCGCCTGGCGCGCCGTGGTGGCGATCACCCGCGGCGGCATGGCCCCGGCCATGATCGTCGCCCGCGAACTGGACATCCGCACCGTCGACACGATCTCGGTGAAATCCTACCTGTCGGGCGGCGGCAAGGCTGACCAGCGCCGCGAGGCACAGGTCCTGAAAAGCCCCGACGCCGAGATCATGGGCGATGGAGAGGGGGTGCTGATCGTCGATGACCTGGTCGATACCGGCAAGACCCTCGAGCTTGTGCGCGAGATGTATCCCAAGGCGCATTTTGCCACCGTCTACGCCAAGCCCCAGGGCGAGCCGCAGGTCGAGACCTTCATCACCGGGGTCAGCCAGGACACCTGGATCTTCTTTCCCTGGGACATGGCGCTGCAATACGTCGAACCCTACCGGGGCAAGGATTGAGCCCGAGCCGGACCGCCGCCACATTCCCGCCGCCGGTCATGGAGGCGCGGCGTTGGACCCTTGGAGTCCGCTTTACCGACGCGTGCCCCCTAATCAACGTCAGTCAGGCCGCGCCGGTCGCCCCGCCCCCGGACGCGCTGCGCCAGGAAATGGCCCGCCTGGTGGTCGAGGACCCGGGCAGCCACCTCTATGGCCCCGTGCTGGGCCTGCCCGAGCTGCGCGCCGAGGTCGCGCACCAGTGGCGCGCCGGCTACGGCGGGGCTGTCACCCCGGAAAATGTCGCCATTACAAGCGGTTGCAATCAGGCCTTCACAGCCGCAGTGGCCAGCCTCTGCGGCGAGGGGGACGAGGTGATCGTCCCGGTGCCCTTCTACTTCAACCACGTGATGTGGCTGGACATGGCAGGGGTGCGCATGGTGCCATTGCCCACGGGCGCGGGCCTGATCCCCGAGGCCGAGGCCGCAGCGGCCCGGATCACCGACCGCACCCGCGCCATCGTTCTGGTCAGCCCCAACAACCCCGGCGGCGTCGAATACCCCGCCGAGACCCTGCGCGCCTTCTTCGATCTGGCCCGCGCCCATGGCCTGGCGCTGATCGTCGACGAGACCTACCGCGATTTCGACAGCCGCAGCGGCGCGCCGCATGACCTGTTCACCGGCGACTGGGACGACACGCTGATCCAGCTATATTCCTTTTCCAAGGCCTATCGGCTGACCGGGCACCGGGTCGGGGCCATGGTCGCCGCCCCCGCGCGGCTGGCGCAGGCCGAGAAGTTCCTCGATGCCGTCACCATCTGCCCCAACCAGCTGGGCCAGCGCGCCGCGCTCTGGGGGATGCAGAACCTGGGCACCTGGCTGGCCGGCGAACGCGACGAGATCCTGGCCCGCCGCGCCGCGATCGAAGCGGGCTTTCCACGGCTCGCCGACAAGAGCTGGCGGCTGCTGGGCTGCGGGGCCTATTTCGCCTATCTGGAACATCCCTTCGACATCCCCTCGGACGTGCTGGCCCGGCGGCTGGTCAGGGAGGCGGGCGTGCTGCTTCTACCAGGCACCATGTTCCGGCCTGCGGACGATCCGGCCGGGGCGCGGCAACTGCGCGTGGCCTTCGCCAATATCGACAGGGCGGGGATTTCAACGCTCTTTGATCGGCTGGCCGCCTACAGGCCTGACTGATCCGCTTGCACCACTGCGCGCCCGGCCCTATTGAGGCGGAACACCACGCAACAACAGGCAGATGGCACCATGGCTGACGGCAGCAAGAAGTCCCGCCCCTTCGTCTGGATCGTGATCGGCTTGCTGATGTTCGGCATGGTCGGCTTCGGGGCTACGGGCCTGACCGGCCGGATCAATTCCATCGGCACCGTCGGCGGCCTGGAGGTCCCGGTCAGCGCCTACAACCAGGAACTGCAAAACCGCATCCAGTCGCTGTCCGCCGAGGCGGATGAACCGCTGTCCTTCACCCAGGCGCGCGAGCGCGGCGTGCCCGACCAAGCCCTGCAACAGGTGATCCAGTCGCGCGTCCTGGACAACGAGATACGCAAGCTGGGCGTCTCGGTCGGCGACGACACGGTACGGCGCGAGGTGCTCGACACCATGGCCTTCGCCGGGCCGGATGGGAATTTCAATCGTGAACAATACCGCGCCGTTCTGCGCGACAATGGGCTGACCGAGGAACAGTTCGAATCCCGCATCCGCGACGACAGCGCCCGCGCCCTGCTGCAACAGGCGGTGATCGGCGGCCTGCCCCAGCCCGATGTCTATGCGCAGACCGTCGCCGCCTACATTGGCGAGGAGCGCGATTTCACCTGGGACACCCTGAGGCCGCAGGATCTGGACAGCCCCCTTCCCGACCCCACCGAGGCAGAGTTGCAGGCCCACTATGAAGACAACCCCGAGGCCTATACTGCGCCCGAGACCAAGGACCTCACCTATGCCTGGCTGACCCCGGACATGATCCAGGATCAGGTCACGGTGGACGAGGCCGAGCTGCGCGAGGCCTACGAGGACCGCCTCGACGAATTCGTCCAGCCCGAGCGGCGCCTTGTGGAACGGCTCAGCTTTGGCACGCAGGAGGCCGCCCAGGCGGCGCTGGACCGGCTCGACGCCGGCGAGATCGGTTTCGACGACCTGGTCGCCGAGCGCGGCCTGGAGCTCTCCGACGTCGACCTGGGCGACGTGACCGAGGACGAGCTGCGCGATGCCGGCGCGGCGGTGTTTTCGGCCGCATCGGGCGATGTCGTCGGACCGCAGCCCAGTCCGCTGGGCCCGGCGCTGTTCCGCGTCAACGCCGTACTGGCCGCGCAGGAAACCCCCTTTGAAGAAGCCCGCGCCGTGTTGCGCGAGGATCGCGCCGCCGCGCGGGCCCGCCGCGTGATCGAAGACCAGATCGAACCCGTCACCGACCTGCTGGCCGGGGGGGGGCGTCTGGAAGACCTCGCCGAGCAGACAGACATGCAGCTGGGCGAACTGGCCTGGACCCCGGAGATCCGCGACGGAATCGCAGCCTACGCGGGCTTCCGCGAGGTCGTGGCGGGGCTGGAGCCCGACACCTTCCCCGAACTGCACGAACTGGAGGACAGCGGCCTATTCGCGGTGCGTGTGGACGAGGTCCGCCCGCCCGAGTTGCAGCCCTTCGAGGCGGTCCGGGCACAGGTGGCCGCGGACTGGCGCGCCGCCGAGACCCGCCGCCAGCTGCGCGCCCGCGCCGAAGAGATCGCCGCCGGTATCGACGCCGAGACCGAGTTCACCGAGATTGGCCTCGACGGCGCTGTCGCGGAACGGGGCCTGACCCGGCGCAGCTTTCTCAACGGCACCCCGCCGGACTTCATGACAAGTCTGTTCGAACTGGACACGGTGGGCGAGACCCTCGTGGTCGACGGCGAAGAGGGGGTCATCGTCGCCCGGCTCGACGCCATCGCGCAGCCCGGCGTGGACGATCCGGCGGTCTCCGCCCAGGCCGAAGCCGTCGCCGAACGCGCAGGCCAGGGGATGGCCATGGATATCTTCACCGCGTTCACCCAGGCCGTGCAGGCCGACACGGAGATCACCATCGACCAGGCCGCGATCAACGCGGTCCATTCGAATTTCCAGTAAGCCATGGCGCTGGTCCCGGAATTCGAGGTCTTCCGCCGGGGCTTTGAGGCCGGCCGGAACCAGCTTGTCTACACCCGGCTGGCCGCCGACCTGGACACGCCGGTGTCGCTGATGCTGCGGCTCAACGCGGCCGGCAAACACGCCTTCCTGCTGGAAAGCGTCACCGGGGGCGAGGTGCGCGGGCGCTACTCGATCATCGGCATGACCCCCGACCTGATCTGGGAGTGCCGCGGCGAGACCGCCCGGATCAACCGCCAGGCCCGGATCGACGACGCGGCCTTCGAGACCGTCCCGGGGCACCCGCTTGAGAGCCTGCGCGCGGTGCTGGCCGAAAGCCATATCGACCTGCCCGAGGACCTGCCCGCCGCCAGTGCCGGTTTGTTCGGCTTTCTGGGCTATGACATGATCCGGCTGGTGGAACATCTGCCGGACGTGAACCCCGACCCGCTGGGCCTGCCGGATGCGGTGATGCTGCGCCCCTCGGTCGTGGCGGTGCTGGACGGGGTCAAGGGCGAGGTGATCCTGGTGGCACCCGCCTGGGCCAATTCCGGGCTCTCGGCCAAGGCCGCCCATGCCCAGGCCGCCGAACGCGTGATGGAAGCGCAGCGCGCGCTGGACCGGCCCATGCCCGAACAGATCCGCCGCCTGGGCGAGGCCGAAGCCGAGGGCGCAGTGGTCAGAAACTTCACCCACGAGGGCTACAAAGCCGCCGTCGAAAAGGCCAAGGATTACATCAAGGCGGGCGACATCTTCCAAGTTGTGCCCGCACAGCGCTGGACCCAGAGCTTTCGCGAACCGCCCTTCTCGCTCTATCGGTCGCTGCGGCGGACCAACCCCTCGCCCTTCATGTTCTTTTTCAACTTCGGCGGATATCAGGTGATCGGGGCCAGCCCCGAAATCCTGGTGCGGGTCATGGATGGCGAGGTCACGATCCGCCCCATCGCGGGCACCCGGCCGCGCGGCGCCACCCCGGCCGAGGACAAGGCCAACGAGGCCGACCTGATCGCGGACGAGAAGGAACTGGCCGAACACCTCATGCTGCTCGATCTGGGCCGCAACGACGTGGGCCGGGTCGCCAAGGTGGGCACGGTGCGCCCGACCGAGGAATTCATCGTCGAACGCTATTCCCATGTCATGCACATCGTCTCGAACGTGGTGGGCGAGCTGGCCGAGGGCCACGACGCGCTCTCGGCCTTCTTCGCGGGGATGCCGGCGGGCACCGTCTCGGGCGCGCCCAAGGTGCGCGCGATGGAGATCATCGACGAATTGGAGCCGGAAAAGCGCGGCGTCTACGGCGGCGGCGTGGGCTATTTCAGCGCCGGCGGCGACATGGACATGTGCATCGCCCTTCGGACGGCGGTGTTGAAGGGCCAGGACCTCTACATCCAGGCCGGGGGCGGCGTCGTTCACGACAGCGACCCGGAAGCCGAGTACCAGGAGACGGTCCACAAATCCAACGCCATCCGCCGCGCCGCCGCCGAGGCGCACCGGTTCACGTCCGGGGGCGGGAACTGACGGGCGGGCCCTGCCCGGTCGGCAGGCACGCCAAACCGTGATACCCATGCGGTGTCACAGATCGTCCCGTGCGGGCGCGCGGCCGCGTGATCCGGCACAATTGCCGATCTTGGCCGCGAACAGACACGAGCAGAATGGACAAGGCCATGGCACCAGACGACACTCGCGACTCCCGAAAAGCAATGTTCAGAGGGTTCCGGCTGGCGTGCCCGTCTTGCGGGACCGGCCGGCTCTTTCGCGGCTACCTCAAGGTCAAGAACAAATGCGACTGCTGTGGGCAGGAGCTTCACCACGCGCGCGTCGATGATGGACCTGCCTATTTTACCCTGTCGGTGGTGGTTGCAATCGTCTTTCCGCTGTTTGCCGTGATATATTCCTTCTTCGACCCCGAGCCCCTTTGGGTCGCTCTGGGGATGATGGCGCTTGCAACGGGTCTGGCGCTGGTCATCCTGCCCCGCGTCAAGGGTCTGTTCATCGGCCTCCAGTGGGCGAAGCGCCTTCACGGCTTTTAAGGCCGGTTAACCATCGGGCGACGGGCTGTACCACGAGGATATGCAGACCCCGGTTCCCTCACTCGGCCTCGCGCAGCACCGCAGAGACGGGCACCTGGGCCAGGTCGACCGCGCGCTTGTCGTTGCCCCAATTGATCAGCGCCGTCACCGTGTCAGGCCGCAACCGGCCCAGCAGCACCACGCCGCCGTCCTGACGCGCGCGCGCGGCGGCCCGGTCCACGAGGCGACGGATGGCGCTTGCGTCCTGCCCCGCGCCGTCGAGGTCACGAAAGATCGTGGTCGCGGGCACGCCGGCCTGTTCGGCCAGCCGGCCGGCGGTGTTCAGTTCTCGGTCGCGCGACAGGTAGCCGCGCCCGGCCTCGGCCAGGATCTGCATCATCTGCTCGGTGGCTTCCCGGCTGCCCAGCGACCCGGCGTCGATGTCGAGCAGGGCGACGGTTTCGCTCAGATCCGCGAAGCTGCCTTCCAGCGCCACCTCGACATCCTGCGGCGTGGCACCCTCGGGCAGCCGTGCGCGGATCACGGCCTCGACCCCTTCCGCACGATAGGCCGCCAGCAACTCTGCCGCGCCATCGGCGGCCGGATCGATGGCCACGGTCACCGGGAAGGGAAGGAAAGCGACCAACGCCGGACCCGCCGCCATCTGGCCGGCGTCGATCAGGACAATGGCCATGGTGGGCAGGCCATCGGGACCGGCACTTGCCGGTCGCGGATGATCTCGTCGATGCCCTTGATCAGCCCCTCGGCGCGCCGGTGGGCCAGTTCGGCGGTTTTCACCGG
>NZ_JBKOTX010000117.1:0-18851 GCF_047086965.1 Roseovarius halophilus (ex Wu et al. 2025)
GGCATGGCGCCCTCGGCGCGCGCCGCCTGCCAGGCGGCGGCATGGCGGCGTGACAGGGCGGTCTTTTCGCGGCCATCGGCGGTGCAAAGCACCTCTTCGGCCATCTGGGCAAGCGGTTTCATGGCGCGGGTTTCGCCCGGCGCCGCGGCAAGGTCAAGCCACGGCAGCCGGGCTCAAAGCGCGCGCACGGCCTCCAGCACCTCTTCGGCGTGGCCATCCACCTTGACCTTGGGCCAGACCCGGGCGATGCGCCCCTCGGCATCGATCAGGACCGTGGTGCGGGTGATCCCCTCGAATGTCTTGCCGTACATCTTCTTCTCGCCCCAGACGCCGTAGGTCTCGCAGACATCCGCTTCGGCGTCCGAAAGCAGGGCCACCTTCAGATCGTGCTTGGCGACGAAATTGTCGTGCTTTTTCACGCTGTCCTTGGAAATCCCCAGCACCGTCGCGCCCGAGGCGGCGAAGTCCTCCAGCAGGCAGGTGAAGGCCACGGCCTCCTTGGTGCAGCCGGGGGTGTTGTCCTTGGGATAGAAGAACAGCACCACCGGGCCACCGCGCAAATCGGACAGGGTCTGGGTACCGCCGCCGTCGCGGGGCAGGGTGAAATCGGGGGCTGGCTGGCCTTGTGCGAGGTCGTGCATCTGCTTTTGTCTCCTCTTGGCAGGTTATGCAGGGTTCTAGCCCGGGCAGCCCGAGAAGAAAGCCCCTTGCAGCGCCGCGGGGGCCCGCGGGAAACCCGCGCGGGGGGGGCGCGACACGGCGCTGCCGGTTGTGGGGGGCTTGCGTTGTGGCGGGTGCCTTCCGGTGGTCGGCACAGCTTGACAGCCCGCGCGTTCTGATCGATCCGCTGTCGGCATTGACCCCCGGCATGGTCGGGAAGGTTTCCCACCGCCACGCCCTAGCCAGCAGATCCGCATGAAACTGTCCGATTTCGATTTTGACCTGCCGGAAGACCTGATCGCCACCCGGCCCGCGCGCCCGCGCACCGCGGCACGGCTTCTGGTGGCCGCGGGCGACCGGATCGCGGACCGCCAGGTGGGCGACTTGTGCGGGGTGCTGCGCAAGGGCGACCGGATGGTGCTGAACGATACGCGGGTGATCCCGGCGCGGCTGTTCGGCACGCGCAATCGGGCCGGGGCGGTCGCCAACATCGAGGTCACCCTGCTGGAGCCGCGCCCGGATGGGACCTGGGCGGCGCTGGTCAAGCCCCTGCGCAAGCTCAAGGAGGGCGAGGTGGTTGTCTTCTCGCCCGATCTCTCGGCCACCATGGCGGGCCGCGCGGCGGGCCAGGCGCATTTGCGCTTCAACCTTGCGGGCGCGGATTTCGATGCCGCCCTGGAGGCCGCGGGCCAGATGCCCCTGCCGCCCTATATCGCTGCCAAGCGGTCTGCCGACGCCGCCGACCGGACCGACTACCAGACGATCTGGGCGCGCGAGAACGGGGCGGTGGCCGCGCCCACGGCCTCGCTGCATTTCGAGGACTGGCTGCTGGACGACCTCGCGGCCATGGGCGTTGATTTCACCCATGTGACGCTGCATGTGGGCGCGGGAACCTTCCTGCCGGTCAAGACCGACGATATCTCGGAACACCGGATGCACGCCGAATGGGGCCGCGTCACACAGGCGGCGGCCGACGAGATCAACGCCACACGCGCCGCCGGGGGGCGGGTGATTCCCGTGGGCACCACCGCCCTGCGCCTGATCGAGAGCGCGGCCACGCAAAAGGGCCTCGTCCCCTGGGAGGGCAAGACCGACATCTTCATCACGCCGGGATTCCGGTTTCGCGTGACCGACGGGCTGATGACCAATTTCCACCTGCCCAAATCGACGCTGATGATGCTGGTCAGCGCCCTGATGGGGGTGGACCGGGTCCGCGCGATCTATGCCCATGCCATTGCCGAGCGCTACCGTTTCTTCAGCTACGGCGACAGTTCGATCCTGTTTCCGGGCCGCGACTGAGCGCCTGGGCGCCGGCGGCCGAACCGGGGAAAGATCACGCATTGATTTGCCTTGTCGCTGGCATGATATGGCGAGACGCGAACGTCACCGACTCGGGCCCCGAGTCCCCTTAGGATATCCGACATGATACCCGTGCTGCGCACCTCCTGGCCCCTCTTTCTGGGCATGTTCATGCTGATGATGGGCAACGGCCTGCAATCCACCCTGCTGGGCATCCGCGGCGGGATCGAGAATTTCTCGACCCTGCAGATGTCTCTTGTCATGTCGGGGTATTTCGCGGGCTTCCTGCTGGGTTCGCGGATCACGCCCGAGCTGATCCGGCGGGTGGGGCACGTGCGGGTCTTTGCCGCGCTGGGCTCGACCGTTTCGGCGGTGCTGATCCTCTATCCCGTGCTGGTCGATGTCTGGGCCTGGTCGATCGGCCGGGTCATCATCGGCCTGTGCATCTCGGGCGTCTACATCACCGCCGAAAGCTGGCTGAACCACGCCTCGACCAACGAGACCCGCGGCCAGGCCCTGTCGGTCTACATGATCGTGCAGATGGGCGGGATCATCGTGGCGCAATACGTCATCAGCCTGGGCGATGCCTCGGGCTTCGTGCTTTTCATCATCCCCTCGGTGCTGGTGTCGCTGGCCTTTGCGCCGATCCTGCTGTCGGTCCAGCCCACCCCGACGACCGAGACCACCCGGCGCATGCGCCTGCGCGACCTGATCGAGGCCTCGCCGCTGGCCGCCGTGGGCATGGTCCTGCTGGGCGGGGTCTTTGCCGCGCAGTTCGGCATGGTCGCGGTCTACGGCTCCGAGGCGGGGCTGACCGCCGGGCAGATTTCGCTGCTGGTCTCGGTGATCTTCACCGCCTCGCTGGTAGCGCAGTTCCCCATCGGATGGCTGTCCGACCGGATGGACCGGCGGGTGCTGATCGTCGCGGCAGCCGCCATCGGGGGCCTCGGCGGGATGATCGCCGCCGTTTTTGGCGATACCTTCATCCTGCTGCTGGTCGGCGCGGCCATGGTCGGGGGTATGTCGAACCCGCTCTATGCGCTGCTTCTGGCCTATGCCAACGATTTCCTCGAACATGACGACATGGCCTCGGCCTCGGCCGGGTTCATCTTCATCAACGGCGTCGGCGCCATCCTCGGCCCCATCGTGATGGGCTATGCCATGGGCGCCATTGGCGTCTATGCCTTCTGGGTGCTCGTCGGGATGCTGATGCTGGGCATCTCGGCCTATGGTCTGCTGCGCATGGTGCAGCGCCCGACGGACGAGGACTTCAGCGTCGAGGACATGACCTCCTATGCGCCGGTCAGCCCGGCCGCCTCGCCAGTGGCGGTCGAGGTCGCACAGGAAGTCTACATCGAGACCGAGCTGGAAGAGCAACAGTCCGACGAGTCGGCATGAAGACGAGCGTTGCCAGGGGCCGGCCTTTCTGCAACGGTTTCATGACAGGCAGGAAAACGTCGAATGAGAGGACAGGCCATGGTCACCCCCGAGCAGATCGTCGCCTATTGGCTGGACGATGTCGGCCCACAGGGCTGGTATGCGGCGGACGAGGCGCGCGACGCTGAGATCCGCAAACGCTTTCAATCCACATGGGAAATGGCGCGCGAGGGGGCCTGCGGCCTCTGGCTGACCAATGCGGTTGGCACGCTGGGCTATATCATCCTGACCGACCAGTTTCCGCGCAACATGTTCCGCGAGGACCCGCGCGCCTTCGCCACCGATTGCTCGGCCCGGGCGGCCAGCAAGGTGGCCATCGACCGCGGCTGGGACACGCGCGTGGCCGAACCGGCGCGGCAGTTCTTCTACATGCCGCTGGTCCATTCGGAGAACCTCTGCGACCAGGAGCGCGCGGTGCGGCTCATGGCGCTGCGTATGCCCGAGACGGGGGCCTCGAACCTGCGCCACGCCAAGGCCCATCGCGAGGTGATCCGTGCCTTCGGGCGCTTTCCCTACCGCAACCCGGCGCTGGGGCGCGACACCAGCCCGGCCGAGTCGGCCTGGATCGACGACGGTGGCTACGGGGCCACGCTCTCGGCCATCGGCGCCGCCCCGCAGGAACATGCCACCGCCTGACGCGCATCTGCGGCGGTGCGCGAAATTGCATAGCGGCCATGACCGCCGCCCTCTGGATGGCCCCGTGCAATTCGTTTAAGGGTAAACAAATTCTGGATGAGGAGGCGCATCAATGGCAGCTCGCAACTTCGACATGATCGTGATTGGGGCCGGACCGGGGGGCTACGTGGCCGCCATCCGTGGCGCCCAGCTCGGGCTTTCCGTGGCCATCGTGGAACGCGAACACCTGGGCGGCATCTGCCTGAACTGGGGCTGCATCCCGACCAAGGCCATGCTGCGCAGTGCCGAGGTCTTTCACCTGATGCACCGGGCCAAGGATTTCGGCCTGAGCGCGGGCCAGATCGACTATGACCTCGACGCGGTGGTCAAACGCTCGCGCGAGGTGGCCGGCCAGCTGACCAGCGGCATCGGCCACCTGATGAAGAAGAACAAGGTCACGGTCGTCATGGGCGAGGCGACGATCCCCGCCAAGGGGAAGGTCAGCGTCAAGACAGAGAAGGGCACGGAAGAGCTTGCGGCGAAGAACATCGTACTGGCCACGGGCGCCCGCGCCCGCCAACTGCCCGGCCTCGAGGCCGACGGCGAGCGTGTCTGGACCTACAAGGACGCCCTGCAACCCAAGCACATGCCCAAGAAGCTCCTGGTCATCGGCTCGGGGGCCATCGGCATCGAATTCGCCAGTTTCTACAACACCCTGGGCGCCGAGACCACGGTGGTCGAGGTCATGGACCGCATCCTGCCGGTCGAGGACGCGGAGATTAGCGCGCTGGCGCAAAAGCAGTTCGAAAAGCAGGGCATGACCATCCGTGCCAAGTCCACCGTCAAGCAGCTCGACCGCGGCAAGGACAAGGTCACCGCCCACATCGAGACAGGCGGCAAGACCGAGAAGATCGAGGTCGACACCGTAATCTCGGCCGTCGGGATCACCGCCAACACCGAAGGTCTGGGGCTGGAGGAGCTCGGCGTCGCGTTCGACCGCTCTTTCGCGGTGACCGACGAATACTGCCGCACCGGGGTCGAGGGGCTCTACGTGATCGGAGACGCCACCAACGGGCCATGGCTGGCGCACAAGGCCAGCCACGAGGGTGTCATGGTCGCCGACCTGATCGGTGGCAAGCACGCCCATCCGGTCAAACCCGAGAGCATCGCCGGCTGCACCTACTGCCACCCCCAGGTGGCCAGCGTCGGCCTGACCGAGGCGCAGGCCGAGGAGCAGGGCTACAAGATCAAGGTGGGCCGCTTCCCCTTCATAGGCAACGGCAAGGCCATTGCCCTGGGCGAACCCGAGGGCCTGGTCAAGACCATCTTCGACGAGAAGACGGGCGAGCTTCTGGGCGCGCATATGGTCGGCGCCGAGGTGACGGAACTGATCCAGGGCTATGTCGTGGGCCGCCAGCTCGAAACCACCGAAGAAGACCTGATGAACACGGTCTTCCCGCATCCCACCCTGTCGGAGATGATGCACGAAAGCGTCCTCGACGCCTTCGACCGTGTCATTCACATGTAGGCCGAATTCCTTTGGAATTCGGCCAGTGCGGGTAAGCGATTGGCATCGCCAATTGCGGCCGCGCCCCGGCGATCTGCCGGGTGCCAGTCCTAGGCCAGCGCGGACCCCGGGGCTAGGCCTCGAGCGTCCGCGCCAAGGCGCAGAAGCGTTCGACGTCGATCTGTTCCGCGCGGTCGGTGGGGGCGATGCCCGCGGCGACAAGTCGGTCCTCGATATCCGGCCGCAGGCCCTTGAGCGCGGCGCGCAGCATCTTGCGGCGCTGGTTGAAGGCGCGGGCGACGACCATTTCCAGCGTTTTCGGATCGGCCGGGAACCGGGGCGCGGGCAGGGCGGTCAGATGCACCACGGCACTGTGTACCTTGGGCGGCGGCGTGAAGGCCTGCGGCGGCAGGTCCATGACGATCCGCGCCCGCGTACGCCATTGCGCCAGAATCGCCAGCCGCCCATAGGCCTTTGACCCCGGCGTGGCGACGATGCGCTGCGCCACCTCCTTTTGGAACATCAGCGTCAGGCTGTCCCAGAAGGGCGGCCAGGCGGGCGGGGTCAGCCAGCGCACCAGAAGTTCGGTGCCCACGTTGTAGGGCAGGTTGGCGGCGACGCGCACCGGCGGGGTCAGGTGCCGGCCCGTGTCCACATCCAGCGCGTCGGCGTTCAGCACCGCCAGCCGGCCGGGATATTGCTCGGCGATCTGCGCCAGCGCGGGCAGGCAGCGGCTGTCCTTTTCCACCGCCACGACCCGGCGCGCGCCCTCGGCCAGCAACCCGCGGGTCAGGCCGCCGGGGCCGGGGCCGATCTCCAGCACGTCGTGATCGACCAGTGACCCGGCCTGCCGCGCGATCCGGGCCGTCAGGTTCAGATCGAGCAGGAAGTTCTGGCCCATGGCCTTTTTCGGGGCCAGGCCGTGGTCGGCAATGACTTGGCGCAGGGGGGGCAGATCGTCCATGCTGTGTCCTTCATCTTGGCGCATAAACTCCCCCCGGAGGGTCGCTTACCGCCCCTCCCGTGCTTCGGCCATTTGCGCGGCCATGCGCAGGGCGGCCACCATCGACGCGGGGTTGGCCCGGCCCGTTCCCGCGATGTCCAGGGCCGTGCCGTGATCCGGCGAGGTCCGCACGAAAGGCAGGCCCAGCGTCACGTTGACCCCCTCGTCGAAGGCCAGGGTCTTGATCGGGATAAGCGCCTGGTCGTGATACATCGCCACGGCGGCATCGTAGCGGGCGCGGGCGGCGGCATGAAACATCGTGTCCGCGGAAAGCGGCCCGGCGATGTTCAGCCCCTCGGCGCGCAGGGTCTCCAGCACCGGGGCGATGACCTCGATCTCTTCCCGGCCGATCTTGCCGCCTTCGCCTGCATGGGGGTTGAGCCCGGCCACGGCAAGGCGCGGCGCGGCGATGCCGAAATCGCGGATCAGGCTGGCATGGGTGATGCGCAGCGTTTGCGCCAGCACTGTGGCGCTCAGCGCGCTTGGCACCTCGGCCAGCGGGATATGGATCGTGGCGGGCACCACCCGCAGCTGGTCGCTGGCCAGCATCATGACCACGCGGTCGACCCCGGCGAGACGCGCCAGGAATTCGGTATGGCCCGGAAAGCCGAAACCGGCCCCGTCGATCAGCGCCTGCTTGTGGATCGGCGCCGTGGTCATGGCGGCACACTCCCCGGCCTGGACCAGCCGCACGCAGGTCTTGATGGCGGCGATGACATGGGGCGCATGGGCCGGGTCGGGCGTGCCGGGGCGGCGCGGCGGCCCGAAATCCCGCACCAGCACGGGCAGGGCTGTCGCGGATACGGCGTCGCCCGCCGTCTCGACCGCCTGCCAGGACGTGCCTTCGGGCAGGTGGCCCGGGTCGCCGATCCACAGCAGCGGCACGGCGTCCCCGAGAACCTGCCAGGCCGCTGCGGCGACCTCGGGGCCAATGCCGGCCGGGTCGCCGCAACTGACGGCGATGGGGCGCATCAGTTGCCGGTGATCCGGGCCGAGGCGCGCAATTCGGCCAGCAGCGCGTCGGCATAGCCCGACAGCCGCTGCGAGCGCAGCTGGTTGCGGATCGCATCACGGTCCTGCGTGCCTTCTTCGGACTGGCTGCGGCCGCAGAGCATCAGCAGGATCAGCGTCTCGCCATCGGCCCGGGTCAGGCCCCAGGCGGTCTCGCCGGGGTCCAGTTTGGCCAGTTCCGTCGCCACGTCCTGCGGGATCTCGGACGGTGGCAGCGCGTTGCGCTCCATCACCCGGGGCGGCTGGTCCCTGGCGATGCCGTAGAGGTCGTCGCAGGTATCCACACGGCTGGCGACGCGCGCGGCGCGCTCCAGGGCGGCTTCGGACCGGCCGCCGTCGATGTAATAGGCGGCATAGTCGATCTCGGAGGGGGCGGGCCGGGACTGGGCGACCTCGCGCAGATCGCGCAGCTGGAACAGCGCGATGCCGTTCTCGATGGGCAGCGGATCGGTGACCTCGCCCGGGGCGAGGCTGAGGAAGATCGGCCGCAGGGCGGCGGGGAAATTGCTGATGGGCACCCAGTCGAGCCTGCCGCCACGCTCGCGCGAGGGCAGGGCCGAAACCCGGCTCGCCTCGGATTCGAAGGCGGCGAAGGAGGTCAGCTCGCTGATCTGCCGGGCCTGCTGCATCGCCGCCTCGGCGCGTTCGGGCGGCGCGGGAATGATGATCTCGTTCAGCAGCACCTGAAGGCCCGCGCCGGTTTCCGACTGGCCCAGGGCGCGGTCGACCTCGGCCTCGCCCACGCGGGCGCGCCGTTCATAGCGCTGGCGGATGTAGTCGCGCCAGGTTGCGTTGATCCGGACGAAGTCACGCAGGCTCTGTTCCTCGATCCCGTTCTGGCGCAGCCCGGCCAGGAACTGGTCCAGATCCTGGTCGGCGCGCGCGGCGAAATCCGTCATGGCCCGTTCCAGCCCCTCGGCGTTGAGGCGCAGCCCGGCGCGCTCCAGCTCCTGGGCCTTGAGACGTTCCTCGATCAACTGCTCGCGCGCCAGCTCGGGCAGGTTGCCGGGGGTGCCGAACAGCTCCAGCATCCGTTCGCGCTGTTCGATCTCGAAGGGGGTGATGGCCTTGTCGTTCACCGTGATCGCCGGCGAGAACTGCGCCTGGGCGGGCAGCGCGAGGGCGGCGAAAAGGGCGAACAGGGTCAGAACGGCACGCATCGGAACCTCTTGGCTTGGGTCGGTGTCTCAGTCCTGGCAGCGGCGGGCGGGGCTTGCCCCGGTTTGCCCCGAGGAAAAGCCGCTCAGCCCCACCACCAGGCCGAAGTCGGTTGTGGGTTGCACAGTAGTCGAAGACGTGAAGCGGCGCGACACCGAAAAATCCACTGTGACGCATTCGTTGCGCCAGCCGAGGTCCAGCCCGGCGGTCGAGGGCGCGCCCTCGGCCAGATCATAGCGCATGTCGAAGCCCGTCTCCCATCGGTCATTGATGCGATAGCGGCTGTCGAGGCTGATCTCGCGCACCGCCGTCGGCCGGTCCTCGTCGGGATCCGTCGGCAGAAAGATATAGCCCGCTTCAAGGTCCATCCGGTCGGTGCGCCAGTCCAGCAGCGCCTCGGCCCGGGTCACCTCCAGGGCGTCGTCCACCAGTGTCCGGCCCTGCAGGGCGAGGCCCGTGCCGGTATCGAGGCTGCCGTCGATCAACCAGTCCGAAGCGGTACCATCCAGCCCCGACGTATGCGTGAAGGCTGCGTTTTCCGCGCGCCACAGCACCCGCCCGAAGGTCAGGCGGCTGTTCCAGCCCTCGGCGCCGCGCCGGGACCAGCTCAGCCCGAGGGCGGCGCGGGGGTCGGTCTCGGTGGCGTCCTCGCCGGGAAAGCGCGACCACGCCAGCAGACCGGACGCATCGAATTCCGCGGTGACGCTGTCCTCGTTCGGCACGCTGCCGCCGGTGCTGTCCGACCAGGCCAGCTGCACCACCGGTTCGAGCACATGCGCGGCCCGCGCGCCTTGCCGGATCAGCGGATAACGCAGGGTCACGGCGGCCTGCCCCTGGGCGCGGGTGGTGTCCTGTGCGGTGGCGTCGGGCGAAAAGGCGTAGTGGTCGAGCCGCAGGCCCGTGCGGGTCTCGACCACCAGTCCGGGGCCGTTGATATGGGCGCGGTGCCAGTCCGCCCAGACCCCGGCGCGCAGGGCATCGCCCAGCCCGTCGCTCGGCAGCGCATCGAGCGTGCGCAGGTGGCCCTGCAGCCCGGCGCCATAGCTCAGCGTGCCGCCGATGGCCGGGGTCGTGCGGCGCTCCAGGCGGGCCTCGCCCACCACGGGGGGCAGGCGGTCGTTGTCCTCTGCGGCGCGCAGGCTCTGGTAGAGGGTCAGCCGCGCACGGCGCATCTCGCGGTCGGTGATCCGCGACAGGCTGATCT
Source organism: Roseovarius halophilus (ex Wu et al. 2025) (assembly GCF_047086965.1). Lineage (NCBI taxonomy): Bacteria > Pseudomonadati > Pseudomonadota > Alphaproteobacteria > Rhodobacterales > Roseobacteraceae > Roseovarius > Roseovarius halophilus (ex Wu et al. 2025). The sequence continues at coordinate 9,895 of NZ_JBKOTX010000117.1, forward strand.
CGCTGTCGAGCCGGTCGGAGTCGTCGATGCCGTAGTCCAGCAGATAGGCGTCATCCGAGGCGGTCTCGACATCAAAGCGCAGCCGCGTGCCGTTGGACAGGTGGAAGGCCCCGTCGGCAAAGAAGTAGCCGCGGCCGCCGTCGATCAGGCTGTCACGGGTCACCGCGCCGCTGACCTCGATCTCGCCGCGCAGGGAGGCCGCGCGGTAGCGCGCCCCCAGAGTAGTGCTTTCGGGCGAGAAAAACGGCGTCACGGTCAGGTCGCGGTGATCGCCCAGGCGCACGAAATAGGGCAGCTTGAGCCCCGCGCCCAGCTGGTCGGTGGTGCGCAGTTCGGGGAGCAGCAGGCCGGTGGCGCGGGTGACGGTGGGATCGGGCAGGCGCAGGCGCGGCAGCCAAAGGATGGGCACACCATAGACCCGGAAGCGGGCATCGTCGAAATAGAGCTGGCGCGCCTCCTCGTCGCGGATGACCCGGGCCGCGCGTATCTCCCACAGGGGCGGGCGGCCATCCGCGCAAACCTTGCACGAGGTCGCGGCGGCGCGGCTGAGCTGCGTGTAACGCCCGCCGACCCGGTCGATGCGGTCGGCCGCCAGTTGCAGCCGTTCGTCGAGGATCAGCCGCGCCCCGCGCAGCAGCCCGTTTTCCAGCCGGGGGTCAAGACTGGCACGGTCGGCGGTCAGGATCTCGCCCTCGGCGGTGCGGATGAAGATCGGGCCGGTGATGGTTAGCCGGTCGGTGCCGCGATCATAGGCGATGCGCGCGGCCGAAAGCCGCGTGCCCTCGAAGAAGACCTCGACATTGCCCTGCGCGATCAGCCTCTCGCTGCCGGGCGGGACGGTCACGCGGTCGGCCACCAGGCTGGCCGGGGCCTGCGCGGCGAGGGCCAGTGGCCAGAGCCAGAGCAGGCAGATCAGGATCAGCCGCCGCATCAGCCGTCCTCCAGGTGCAGCAACAGCCCCAGCGCGGCCGCGATCCCGGCAACGGGGGGCGCCCAGGCGGCCAGCGCGACCGGGATCTGCCCGTTGTCGCCGAGGATCTGCGCGAAGTTGCGCAGGAAATAGAGCCCGAAGCTGAGCACCACCGCCGTCAGCACCAGAAGCCCCACACGCCGCCCCCGCTGCGGGCGCATGGTGAACCCGGCCGCGATCAGCACCATGGCGCAGAGAAACAGCGGCTGGGCCAGTTCCATCTGGAACCAGACCCGGTGGCGCAGCGCCGAGAAGCCCGCCGATTCGAGCCGGTCGATGAAGGCGGGCAGATCCCAGACGGGGATCGAGCTGGGGGTGCCGAAACTGTCGCGGATCTGGTCCGCCGACAGCGACGAGGGGATGCGCAGGCTGTCATGTGTCGTGGCCCATTGTTCCGAGACACGGGCATCGGACAGCGGCCAGGATTTGGCGTCGGTCAGCACCCAGGCGCCCTCGGCCAGTTCGGCACGCGCGGCCTCGATCCGGCGCACCGGGCCTTGCTCGGCGGCGAAGGTGATGAAGGTGACCTGCCGCAGCACGGTGCCGTCCAGGTTCGTGGCCTCGGCCCGGATCACCGTCTGGCGCGCGGCGTCGCCCTGGCGCAGCCAGAGCCCGTCGTCGGAGATCGACAGGATGCTGGAGCGATTCTCGCGCAGGTTGGACGAGCGGGTCTCGTATTCCTTCAGCGTCGCGGCGACGATGGGGTTGAACAATGCCACCGCCACCAGGCCGATCAGCAGGGTCATCAACAGCGGCCCGAGAAAGGCGCGCAGGGCCGACCGCCCGGCGGCCCGGGCCACCACCAGTTCCGAGGACCGCGACAGCGCGAGAAACAGTGCGATGGCGCTGAGCACGGTGACGAGCGGCAGCAGTTCGTAAAGCGCCTGCGGCAGGTTGAGCAGGGTCAGCGCGATGATCTGGGACGGGCCGGCGTCGGCGCCCGAGAACCGACGGCCCTGTTCGACCAGGTCGATGAACCCCTGCAGCAACAGGAACACGCCGAACATGCTGGCGAAACTCATCAGGAAGCGGCGCGAGAAATAGCGGTGCAGGATCATGCGGCCCCCCCGGCGGGCAGGGTCGGGCGACGGCGCAGCAGGTAGGGGCGGCTGCTGGCCATCATCAGCGCCAGGCTGGCCAGAAGCCCGAACCCCACCCCTGCATAGGCGGCGGGCCATGCGGAGGCGGCCGCGCGGGCGGCGCCGATCCCGGCGCTTTCGACCGATTTCATCACCACCACGAGCGCCACCGCGCCCAGGATCTGCTGCCACAGCCCGAAGCGGCTGAACCCGCCCACCAGCAGCGCGGCAAAGCCCAGCAGCGCGCCGGTCAGCGCCGTCAGCGGCTGCACGAAACGGTCGTGGCCCGCGTGCAGCAGATAGGCGGCGCTTTTGCCTGTCTCGTCTTGCAGGGCAGGGCTGGGCGACAGAAGCTCGGCGGTGGTCAATTCGCGCGCCGAACGGCTGCGCTCGCCCATCTCTGGGATCAGGGCGCTCACGTCATAGGCGAAATCCTCGAAACTGGTCGTGAACAGGCGCTGATCCTCGTGGACAAGGGTCTGGGCCAGCCCGTCGATCATCACCAGTTGCGGCCCGGCCTCGGCGCGGACCAGAAAGGCGCGGCTGGCGGTATAGCCGATGTGGCGATCCGCGCGGCGGCTGTCGGACAGGAAGACATCGCGCAGCTCGCCCTCGGCCGTGACATCGCGCACGAAGAGCGTCACCCCCGCCGAGGGCGACATGAACTGCCCCTCGGTCAGCAGACGCGCCGACATGTTGCGCGAGATTTCGGCCTGCCGCTCGATCAGGCGGCCCTGGGACAGCGGCACCAGCACATGGGTGAGCACCATCATCAGCCCGGCCACGAAGGCCCCGAAGATCAGCACCGGCCGGGCCAGCCGATAGGCCGAAAAGCCGGTGGCCTGAACGACGACCAGCTCGCTTTCCGAGGCCATGCGGTTGGTCACGTAGACGGCCGAGGCGAAGGCCGCCAGCGGCAGCACGATCTGGACCAGCGCGGGCAGCGACAGCGCCGTCAGTTCCAGAAAGACCCAGGCCGATTGCCCGTCCGCGATGATCCGGTCGAAAAGCTGCACCGCCTGGTTGATCCAGTACATCAGAACCAGCACCAGCGAGAAAAAGCCGAAAACGGTGAGAAATTGCGACAGCATGTAGCGGTCGAATCGCGGCACCTGTTTTCCCCCGTATCCCTGGCCCCCGGGCCCCTTGGCAGTGGCGCGAGGCTATCCCAGTTTGCGGGGCAACCCAAGTGCTCTCTGGCCATCGGACGGGGGGCGGGCTACCTCTGGCCCGACCGCAAGACGGCAAGACACATGAAAACAAGGAGCGTCCCATGTCCCAACCCGCCGAGATCCGCTTTCACGAGACCGACCTGGAGGGGCTGGCCGACCGGACCGGTCGCATCGCCGTGGTGGTCACCCCCGACGGCAAGCTCGACCAGGGCGCGCGCCGGGTGAACACCCTGACCCGCAAGGCGGTGGCCCGTCTCGCTGAAAGCGACCGTTTCGCGAAGGCGCGGGTGGGCGACGTGCTGGGGCTGGACTGGCCACTGGGCCTGGCCGCCGAGGCGGTGCTGGTGGTGAAACTGCCCCGCCGGCCGGGTGTGGAAGAGGCGCGCCGCGCAGGCGCCGAACTGGCCAAGGCTCGTGGCACCGGCGAGTTGCTGGTGCTGCTGGGGACCACCGGGCGCGGCGCCGAGCTCTCGCTCGGCCTCGCCCTGCGCGGCTATGGCTTCGAGACGCACAAGACCGACCCCGCCGCGGCCCCCGGCCCGGTGGACATCATGGCCGCCAAACCAGAAGAGCTGGCCCGCGCGGCCGCCCCCATGGCGGCCCTGGCCGAGGGCGTCTTTTTCACCCGTGACCTGGTGAACGAGCCGGCCAACGTGCTGACCACCGACGATTTCGCCGCGCGCCTGGCGGCGATGCAGGATCTGGGCCTCGAGGTCGAGATCCTGGAAGAGGCCGATCTGCAAAAGCTCGGCATGGGCGCGTTGCTGTCGGTGGGCCAGGGCAGCGCCAGCCCCTCGAAGGTGGTCGTCATGCAGTGGAAGGGCGGCGGCGACGCGCCGCCGCTGGCGCTGGTCGGCAAGGGCGTGGTCTTCGACACCGGCGGGATCAGCCTGAAACCGGCGGCGGGCATGGAGGACATGACCATGGACATGGGCGGCGCGGGCGTCGTCTCCGGTGTCATGCGCGCGCTGGCCCTGCGCGGGGCCAAGGCCAATGTCGTAGGCCTTGTCGGGCTTGTGGAAAACATGCCCTCTGGCACCGCCACGCGCCCCGGCGACGTGGTCAAGACGATGAAGGGCGACACCGTCGAGATCATCAACACCGACGCCGAGGGGCGCATGGTGCTGGCCGATGTGCTCTGGTACGCGCAGGACCGGTTCAAACCCGCCGGCCTGATCGACTTGGCCACCTTGACCGGGGCGATGATCGTCGCCCTGGGCCACGAGAACGCGGGCGTCTTCGCCAATGACGATGCGCTCGCCGGAGCCTTTCTCAAGGCCGCCGGGGCCGAGGGCGAGGGCGCCTGGCGCCTGCCCATGGGCCAGGCCTACGACGACCTGCTCAAAAGCCGCATCGCCGACATGAAGCACGTCGGCGGCCGCACCGCGGGGTCGATCACCGCGGCGCAGTTCCTGGGCCGTTTCGTGCAGGAGGGGGTGCCCTGGTGCCACCTCGATATCGCCGGCGTGACCGTGCAAACCAAGGAGACCGAGCTGGCCCCCAAGGGCGCGACGGGCTGGGGGGTCATGGCGCTCAACCGGCTGATCGCGGACCGCTACGAGGGCTAGGGCCATGGGCGCGGCCTTCTTCTATCACCTGACGGGCCAACCGCTCGAACGGGTCCTGCCCATGCTGCTGGGCAAGGCCCGTGGCGCGGGTTGGCGCGTCGAGGTGCGCGGCCGCGACGCCGGCAGGATGGCGGCGCTCGATGCCGCGCTCTGGCTGGGCCCCGAAGAAGGATTCCTGCCGCATGGGCTGGCGGGCGGCGCCCATGACGCGGACCAGCCGATCCTGCTGACCACCGGGGGCGGGGCGGACAACGCGCCCGCCTGCATCATGTCCGTGGACGGGGCCGATGTCGCAGCGGCCGAGGTGCAGGCGATGGAGCGCGTCTGCGTGATCTTCGACGGCCATGATCGTGACGCGGTGCAACTGGCGCGGGGGCAGTGGAAGGCCCTGACGCAGGCGGGATGCGCCGCGCAATACTGGGCGCAGGACAGCGGCCAGTGGGCCATGAAGGCCGAAGCCGGGGGCTGAGGCCTTTATCCCCGGCCCGGCGCGAGAGCGACCGCTTTGCGCAGGAAGCGGAGTTTGCAAAGTTGCGGGTTATGGTCGCGGTTCTCGACGTGACCGGCCCACAGGGGACCTTCATGCCTAGCTCTGGTGCCGCCTGCGGCGTCCCGAGAGCGGCCATTTATGCATTGTGCAGCATTTCGAGGGGCAACGATCTGGTGTGCGGGACCTTCCTGCCGTTCGCCGCGCGTGCTCGGTTTGTGCTGCGCCCGCGAAGGTCTTCTACAACTAATGGGAGGTATGAATGCGCCGAGGCCGAGAGCCCCACGGCAATGTTGACGGACCCCGAAATCTACATGACGCAACTTCCGCTCGCCCTCTGCTTTGCCGCATGAGTGCATCAATGCTGTTCAGTTCCGCTGGCATGCGTCTGCCAGCGCCCACTTCACGGAACACACCGTTCGTAAGTCAGATGACACGCTTGCGGATCGACGAGGACAGCTGCTCGAACCCGATGACGGCTACCAGCACCACGAGGATGATCGCGGCGGCATCGTCATAGCGGAACAGGCGCATGGCCGTGGACAGTTCCACCCCGATCCCGCCGGCCCCAACGAGGCCAAGCGTCACGGCGGAACGGATCGCCTTTTCCACGCTGAAGAGCGACGTCGCCGTCATCGACGCGAAGCTCTCGGGCAGGATCGCGCCCATGATGACCGAAAGCCGCCCCGCGCCGGTCGAGGTCAGCGCCTCGGAGGGGCCCTTTTGCACCTCTTCGAAACGCTCGGAATAGAACCGCGCGGCAAAGCCGATGGTGTCCATGATGATGGCCAGGATTCCGGCCAGCGGGCCGAGGCCCACCGCCACCACGAAGATGAGCGCCCAGATCAGGTCGGGGATGGTGCGGGACACGGCGATCACGAGGCGCGCGATGCTGCGCACAACCCGGTTGGGGCTGGTATTGCTGGCCGCCAGGATCGCCAGCGGGATCGAGAAGAGACAGCCGAAGGTGACGCCGACGATGGCGATGTTCAGCGTTTCCCACATGGCGTCAGCGATGCCGTACCAGTTGCTGAAATCCGGCGGCATCGCCTGGCCCAGGAACCGCCCGAGGTTCACTGCGCCTTGTTGCAGACGGTCGAGCGACATGTCCGCCGCCCAGAGCCCCTGCAGGAAGAAGGCGAGAAAGCCCACCGCGATGACCCAGGCCACGGGTGACGGGCTGCGAAAGCGCGGAATGGTCAGGGTCTGGTCGGACATCATGCTTCTCCTTGGTCAGACCGCGGCGATCTTGGTTTCGGTGGCGTCCTCGGGCCGGGTCGCGCCGTCGTAAAGCCCGTCGAGGCCTGCTGGGTCGATGCTGCCCGTGGCCGCATTCACCTGCACATTGCCGGCTTTGAGGCCGATGACGCGGTCGGCGTATTCCCGGGCAAGGTCCAGCTGGTGCAGCGAACAAAGCATGCTCAGGCCTTCGTCATCGACGATCCGCCACAGCAGGTCCAGCACCTCGCGCCCGGCCTTGGGATCGAGGCTGGCAATCGGCTCGTCGGCCACCACCATGCTGGGCCGCTGCATCAGCATGCGCGCGATGGCGACCCTTTGCTGCTGGCCGCCGGAGAGTTCGGTCGGCCGGTGCCCGGCGCGGTCGGCAAGGCCGACGCGTTCGAGACAAGACAAGGCATGCTCGCGGTCTTCGGCGCGGGCGACGGCATTGAGGCAGTTCAGAATGCCCAGCGGGCGCTGCCCCATCACGCCGAAAAGCACGTTCTGAAAGGCGCTCAGCTGCGGCACGAGATTGAATTGCTGAAAGACGTAGCCCATGCGGCGGCGGGCCATGCGCAGCGCGGGGCGGCGCGCGCCGATGATCTGGGCACCGTCCAGCGCGACCCGCCCAGAGCTGGCCGGGGCCAGCCCGTTTATGGCGCGCATCAGCGTGGATTTGCCGCTGCCATTGGCCCCCAAAAGCACGACGCCTTCGCCACGCCCGACGGCGAATGTCACGCCACGCAATATCCTGAGGTCGCCATAGCTGACGTGAAGATCCCTGACATCGAGAACGGGGTCGGGCGGTGTCATGCAGCCTGTACTTTTAATGGCGATAGCCGCCCCGTCTGAAACCAGACGGGGCGGCGCGGTGTTCAGGGCGCAGGGCCTGCGTTAGCTGCCGAGTTCGATGCCGGCCGCTTCGTAGGCGTCCCGCACCACGTCGTAGATCGCCGGATCGGTCTCGAAGGACATGTAGGCGTCACGCTCGAGGAACTTGTCCTCGTTGCGCTCGGTCTCGATCAGCGACTCCCACATGGTGTCGGTCTGCTCGGACAGCGTGGCGCGCAGCGCATCGCGGCAGTCCTGCGGCAGCGAGGCGCGCATGACGACCGGGTCGCCGGGCAGGGTGTCAGTCTGGGCCAGAAGGCGGTATTCCGTGTCGGGGTCCTGTTCGCGCACGGCGTCCCAGTCCTTGTTGCCGCCGCCCATGGCGTCGACGTCATCGTTGATGAGCACCTGGATACGCGCGTCACCGGCCATGATGATGTCGAGGTCACGGTCGAGATCCAGCCCGGCCTCGGCCAGCATCATCGAGGGGAAGATGTGGCCCGAGGTGGAGCCCGCATCCTTCAGCGCCACGCGGCGGCCTTCGAGATCGGCGAGCGACTGGATGTCGCTGTCGGCCTTGACCACGAAGCTAGAGCCGTAATTGGGGCGCACGATGGAGAACAGGATGTCCATCTCCGCAAGCTGCTGGAACAGCACGAATTCCGACGGACCGGCAAAGACCAGGTCAACCTCGTCGTACTGCAGCGCGTTGCCCGCCGCGGTGCGGTTGGACAGCGAGTAAAGCTCCAGTTCGACGCCGGAGACCTCTTCGAAGGTTTCGGCGAAGGGCGCGAAAGCCTCCGACAGCGTCGTCATGCCCTCGATGCCGGTATCGGCCATCTTCAGCGGGTTGGGGCAGACTTCGGCGGGCGAAGTTTGCGCCGCGAGTGGGCCTGCAAGAAGGGCTGCCGTCGCTGCGGACAGGGCCAAACCATGAAATTTCGTCATCGTCTTGTCTCCTTTCAGTTTCGTTCCCGGGCCGGATAACAAGCCCACATGACGTCGGGGTGACACTGACCAAAGAAGGCGCATGTCGGAACAACGCCACTCCCGTGCCGATTGGGGATCGCCAAGGCCAAGGGGTCCAGTAGCTCAACCGCGCCTTTCAGCGAGACGCGCGGCCTCCTACACCATGCGTCGGGCCACTGCCGTTGATTGCGGACGGCGACTGGCCTCGATTGCCGCTGCGAACGTCAGCGCGAACTGCAAATGCAGCAAACGACAGGATGTCGGCGCAGCCGCCGCGCGCGCGGCGTGGACGCTTCGAGACGTACGAATACCTGGTCCGATGGAGCCGTGAGGCAGCGCCGGGCCGGCCGGCAAGCGATCTTCGAAGCCGACCGCATCGAAGTGCGTCTGCTGCACGAGCGAGGTCTGTCCAGCCGCGCAGGGTCAGTATGGGCGCGTTGCCGACCTCGGATGCATCGCAACATTATGTGATATGATGCCTTGTCAACATCGCGTTGTCGATGTGGGAGGGCGTGGTGGATCGGAGTATCCATCATGCAAACACCAAACTTGCCCGCCATCTGAACCAGACCGGGTTTACCGGAGAGCCAAAAGCTCAGAAGGTAAGCTATGACCAAAGGGAACCCAGGGAACCGTTTTTCGACAGAGGTACGTGCGCGC